>JAFQMB010000155.1 GCA_017421095.1 Oscillospiraceae bacterium | reverse complement strand
TGCTGGCGCTCTCCCTCTGTCCTCTGCTTGTGATCTATCCGTTAATCAAACTGACCCCTTTGGATGATCTTTTGGATCATCCTCCGCTGATTATGGTAGGCATCTGTTTTCTGATCACCGCTGCCATTCTCTTTTTCTCTGATCGCTGTACCAAAGAAAATGTCAACAAGGGTAACACCCTGCCCCGACAGGCCTTTTTTGTGGGCGGGATGCAATGTATTGCCCTGCTTCCCGGCGTTTCCCGCAGCGGCAGCACCGTTTGCGGCGGTCTTTTCTGCGGCTTTAACAGAGAATATGCGGTGGAATATTCCTTTATTTTGGGAATCCCCGCTGTGCTTGGCGCCTTTTTGAGCGAACTTCTGGATGCGCTGAGCGGAGAAGTCGGCATGTTGGTCACCCATGAGATTCCGGCCATTTTGCTGGGAATGGTGATCTCGGCGGTGGTGGGCCTTGGTGCCATCTGGATGGTCAAATGGCTGGTCAGGACCAGGAAATTCAAAATTTTCGCCATCTATACGCTGATTCTCGGGATTTTGGTGTGTGCCCTCTGTATCGCCACCTCTCTCAGCGGAGCCGAATCTGTCCGGGCACTGCTTGGCCTGGCAGGATAATCTTTCAAACAAACGGAAATTTCAGACCGAAAGGACGTGTGTCATTCTATGGCCGCAAAACGCAGAAAACGGGCTGTTGCAAAGCCTGCCGCCAAAGAAAAACGAACAACATCAGGAGAAACCTCCCTTTTGGGAAAGCGGCAGTTCGGAGCCATCATTCTCTTTGCTTTGGGAATCCTTTCCTTCTTTATTATGGTCTATCCGGGCGAAGCCTTTTGGCTTTTTTTACACAATCTGCTGATGGGCTGTTTCTCTTATGCCGTTGCCTTCGTTCCGGTAATTTTGATTTACACCGCCATTATGCTGACCATGAACCGCCCCTTTGGCGCCTTTGGAGGAAAGCTGTTTCTCTCTCTGTTGCTTTTATTGGAAGTTTGCGGACTGTTGCATCTGTTTATGAACAATCCGCTGGAAGAAAGCGGCTTTGCCTTGATCCGCGAACTCTATGAAGGCTCGATAAACTTTACCTATGGCGGTCTGTTTGCCCTGCCCTTTGGAGTTGGGTTTGAACTGGCTCTGGGCCATGTGGGTGCCATCATCACCAACATCATCCTGACGCTGGTCACCCTGTTGCTTTTGACCGGACTGACCCTGATGGATGCCCTTAAACTGGCTAAAAAACCGGTGGAAAAGATCGGCGAAGCCTATCACAATCAGGTGGAGGCCAACAAAGAGAAAAAAGCCCGTTTCAATGTAAACGTGAACATTGATGATATTCCCGAGCAAAAAGGAAATTCCAAGAAAGCTGCCAAAGAAGAGGCCGCTTTGCCCGAGGAAAACGGAGCCAAAAATGATCCCAATCCCGAATTGGAAGCGCTGATCAAGGCCTTCAGCAACGAGGCGGCCGGTGAAGCCACCGCCACCGAACCCATCACCGACAGCCCGAAGGAAGAGATCAAAACCGAAGAAGCCGCCAAAGAGATCGAACAGGCAGTGAAAGAGCAGGAACAGGAAGAGGAAACCAAAGAAGCCGAAAACACCAAACCTGCCTATCGTTTTCCGCCCCTCTCTCTCCTGCGCCCTGCCTCGGCGGTCAATACCGGTGTGATGCGAAAAGAATTGGAAGAAAACGGAAAGCATCTGGTGGAAGTGTTGGAATCCTTTGGCGTTTCCACCAGCATCATCGGCTGCAGCCGCGGCCCTGCTGTCACCCGATATGAACTGCAGCCCTCTGCAGGGGTGAAAATTTCCCGCATCACCAACCTGGCAGACGATATCGCCCTCAATCTGGCGGCCAGCGGAGTGCGAATCGAGGCCCCCATCCCCGGCAAGGCGGCGGTGGGCATCGAAATTCCCAACAAAACAAGAAGTTCGGTCAACCTTTCCGAGGTTTTGGGCTCCCCCGAATTTAAAAGCGCCAAAAGCAAGCTGACCGTTGCCCTGGGCCGGGATATTGCCGGCAAAGTGGCGCTGGCCAACATTGCGGATATGCCCCACATTCTCATTGCCGGTGCCACCGGTTCGGGTAAAAGTGTCTGCATCAACACCATCATCATGAGCATCCTTTATAAATCTTCCCCCGAAGATGTGCGGCTACTTCTTGTGGACCCCAAGGTGGTGGAACTGGGGGTTTATAACGGCATTCCCCATCTGTTGGTGCCTGTTGTCACCGATCCCAAAAAGGCCAGCGGTGCCCTTGCCTGGGCGGTCACCGAGATGATGAACCGCTATAAACTCTTTGCCGAAACCGACACCCGAAATTTGAAGTCTTATAACGAATATGTGAAGAAAGATGACACCAGAAAACCCTTGCCCCAGATTGTGATCATCATCGACGAGTTGGCCGATTTGATGATGGCCGCCCCCGGCGAGGTGGAAGATGCCATCTGTCGGCTGGCCCAAATGGCCCGTGCCGCGGGAATGCATTTGATCATTGCCACCCAGCGTCCCAGCGTGGATGTGATCACCGGTTTGATCAAAGCCAATATCCCCTCCCGTCTTTCTTTTGCGGTGACCAGCCAGATCGACTCCCGCACCATTTTGGACGGCGGCGGCGCCGAAAAACTCCTCGGCCGCGGCGATATGCTCTTCAAGCCCATGGGTGAAAACAAAGCACAGCGCATTCAAGGCTGCTTTGTCAGCGATGCCGAGATCGAAAGTGTCATCGACTTTTTGACCAACGGAGAACAGGCTGAATATGACGAGCAGATCGCCCAGGAGATCGAACGGCTGAAAGCCACCGAGAAGGGCGCCAAGCGGAACAGCGGCGGTGACGGAGATCTCCCTGAAGATGGAGATGAAACCGATGAAACCTTCTTCAAGGCCATTGAAGTGGTAATCGAAGCAGGACAGGCATCCACCAGTTTGCTGCAGCGCCGATTGAAATTGGGCTATGCCCGGGCCGCCCGTTATATTGATATGATGGATCAACGGGGGATTGTGGGACCCTTTGAAGGCTCCAAACCCCGCAAGGTGCTCATCAGCAAGGAACAGTTTATGGAAATGACCCTCAATAACACCCTTCCTGCTCCAAAAGATCACTGATAACAACAAAGAACCCCTGCCGTTTGGCAGGGGTTCTTCTTTTTGAAAAACGAAACCTTTTTCTTTACAGGCTTTCCATTGTTTGCTATAATGAAAACATGACAAGGAGGGATGAATGATGACAAACGAGATCCAAAACACCGTCAATGAGCAGCCCACAGAACAAATCCGCTTCGCACATCGGGCTGATCGGCTTCCGAATCTTTTTCAGTCTATCATCGATCGGCTGGTCGCAAACCGTTGTTGCCTTTCTCTGAGTTTGGCAGCGATGATCGTTTTTTCCTTGGCCGCCGATCTTTCCATTTTCACATCGGGCGTTTTATGGGGGCTTGCCTTCACCCTTGCAATCTATTGGCGAAACATCAAGGAATATCGCAAGTTGTGGCAAAAAACCAAAATCAACCTGCTCGCCGGCAGCTATCAATGGGATGTTTATTCCGATCATTTGATCTGTTCCGCCATTCGGGATCATCTGATCACCAGCCGCTTTCGCATCCCGTTTTCAGAGATCACCGAAAAAAGCCGCATCAAAAATATGCTGGTTTTTACCTATCGCGGCATCGCCTTTGCGATCCCGGAAGAAGAACTGGCGGCCGATTCCCGCATCCGTTCCCTCTTTCAGGATGTTCCCTCTGATCGGGCGGTCAAAAAAAGAGCGTGGCAAAAGGCTCTTTCCTGGCTTTTGTTCCTTCTTTCTGTTTTAGCGGTTTTGTCGGGCATCTTTTTCAGTTTCCGGCTGGTTCCGGGGGTGTTTATCAGCGTTCAACGCTGGGTCCCCATGGTCTGTGCAATCATTCCGATTTTCACTCTGATTTTCGGCCTTCTTCCCGAAAGAAAAGAAAAAATTCACACCATCATCGTCGGCGCCGTCTCAACCGGTCTTTTGATTTTTGTGGCGCTGCTGCTCTGTCTGGTCCCTCAAACAGATCAAAACGACCGCTCCTATCTTCAAACGGTGGAACGCCGGATTCAAATAGAATTCCCCGATTCCGACTGGTGTGCAACACAGGAAACCGAATCCGATTGGTCGACCTTTGAATCGGAAGGCACTCTCTATACCCGTTGCCGCGCTTATGTGGAAGAATCGGATGCCGACAACTTTGAAAGGAAAATTCTTCGTGACGGCAGATGGCTCACCTCGGTTCCAGAAAAATTCGATGTGATCTCTTGCCCTGATAATGCCGATTTGCCGGATTCCGACGCTTATGTGATGTTTTATAATATCCGGGATAAGACCTATAACGCCCGCCCCCGTATGACCGGTGATTATCGTTATATCTGTGTTACCTATTATCCCGACGAGATGCTTTTGGTTGTTTCCGAATATCTGATCCATTATTCCGAAATCAGCCAATAAATTCAAAACAAAGAACCCCTGCCGTTTGGCAGGGGTTCTTTTCATTTCATAAATTTTTTAACCGCCTTCAACTTTTCTTCGGAATAGGGCGGATAGCGCAAATCCGGGTCAATCCAGGCACTCTTTTTCAGGATGCTCTTTTCGTGGCTGAAGGTATCGAATCCCTTTTTGCCGTGATAAGCGCCCATACCCGAAGGCCCGATTCCCCCAAAAGGCAGATGGGGGTTGGCCAACTGCACCAGCGCATCGTTCACACAGCCGCACCCAAAAGAAAGGCTGTTCAAAAGCCATTCGGCGGTTTCTTTTTTCTCCGTAAAAAGATAAAGGGCCAAGGGTTTTCCCCGTTCTTTGATCCGGGAAATTGCCTCGTTGAGGTTATCATAAGGAATGACGGGCAAAACCGGCCCGAAAATCTCCTCCTGCATCACAGGGGCATCAAAGGAAACATTGTCCAGCACGGTGGGGGCCAGTTTCAAGCAATCACTCCGGTATTCTCCGCCGTCCACCACACTTTCCCCTGCGATCAATCCCTGCAAACGGTCAAAATGCTTTTCGTTGATGATGCAGGGCCAATCCTCGTTTTCGCAAGGGTTTTCGCCGTAAAATTTATGGTTATATTGCCGCAAAAGATCCACCAGGCGATCCTTGCATTCCCGCTGCACCAACACATAATCGGGCGCCACACAAGTCTGGCCGGCGTTGATCCCTTTTGCAAAGGCGATTCTTCTGGCGGCCAGATCCAAATCGGCCGTTTTTTCCACAATGCAAGGGGATTTGCCGCCCAATTCCAAAACCACAGGGGTTAAATTCTTGGCCGCCGCCTCCAATACCGTGCGCCCCACATTCTGACTGCCGGTGAAGAAGATGAAGTCAAACTTTTGCGCCAAAAGGCTGGTGTTGGCCATTCTGCCCCCTTCCACCACCGTCACATACTCTGCCGGGAAACACTCCTTCAGCATTTTTGCCAACAGCGCGGAACAGTTTGGGGCATAGGCCGAAGGTTTGAGCATCACACAGTTTCCTGCGGCCAGCGCCGAAATCAGCGGCACCAGGCAAAGATGAAAGGGATAGTTCCAGGGGCTCATGATCAAAACCACCCCAAATGGTTCCCGATCGATTCTGCTTTTGCCGGGCAGGAGAATTTTGGGCGTCGGCACTTTTTTGGGCGCCGCCCAACGGTTCAGATGCTTCAAAGCCTCTTTCAATTCCTGCTTGATGATTCCGATTTCGGTTTGATAACTTTCCTGTTTGGATTTGCCCAAATCGGCTTTCAATGCCGCATAAATGGCTTCTTCCTGTTTTTCCAAAAGCTGTTTGAGCCGGAGAAGACCCTCTTTCCGAAAAGAGAGCGAACGGGTCACACCGCTTTCAAAATAGGCTCTTTGTGCAGCCGTCAACTCACCGACGGTCATAAAGATGCCCTCCTCTCATTTGGCCTTTTCGGCTCAATCCTTTCTTTTGCGGGCGTTTTCTGCCAACATGGTCACATAAAGGCTGTCTTCCTTTTTGCGTCTGGCTGCCGCGAATCCCCACCATGCCAAACAAAGCAGAAAAATCACCGCAGGAATAATGTGTCCCCACCAAAAGGCAGTGGTTTCGGTGAAGGTCTGGCCCAGATTGTTGATATATCCCAATCTGCTGGCACTGCCCAAAGAAACCCCGGAAAAAATTCCGATGACGGCCGCCACCAGCGAGGCAAACACAGAAAACAGACGGATCTTTTCAAAACAAACGGTCACAAGGGCTGCCAAATAAAGCAAAAGCGCCCCTGCCAGCAAAAAACTGTAAGACCGATATTCCCCATTGGCACGGCTCCAAAGGCCAAAGACCTCGGCAACGGTGCAAATGATCAGCCAGACAGAAAAAATCTCGCCCAAAATCAAAAGGGCCTTTTCCAATCCGCCGGCCGGCACCCGAACTTCGGGATGGACTGTCGGCTGGGCGGTTTCACCCAACACTGAACCCATCGGTTGCTTTTTCATTCTCCGTCCTCCTCTGTGATCACCTGTTCGATCTCGCCGATATAAACATAGTGATAATCGCCGTAAGGATAGTTTTTATTCTTGATCTCCTCTGCCAGGAAGGAATCTTCGGTCATCCGCTGGACGAAGAGTTTTTTGCAAACAAGGGTGGTCTTGGCCTGGGCAATGGTCAAGCAATCTTCCACCATTTCCTTTTCAAAACCGCAAACCGAAAACTTATCCGTGTCCCGGCCGCTTGCCTTACCGCAAAAGGCCAGCGCCTTTTTGTTTTTCTCGTTCTCTTCGAAAAAAGAAAGACTGAATTTATCAAAGCGGTCCATAAACTGCTTGGTGTGTCTTTGGGGGCGAACAAAAGCGAAACAAACCGGCTTGTTCCAAAGAATTCCAACCCCGCCCCAAGAAACGGTCATGGTGTTGGCAATTTCCTCGTTTCCTGCGCTGAGCAACGCCCAACGGTGCTGCAACAGATCCATGGGGTTTTCTTTCCATTCATAGGCAGTCAGAACTTTACGATCGGCCATAAAAACAGCTCCTTTACCGATTTTTCTTGCCTTTTATTATACACATTCTGCCAAAGAATTGCAACTCACTTTCCATTTGTGTTATAATAGAAAAAAGATGTTGTTTTGTTTGGAATTTTGAAGAAAAGGAGGGCTTTTGATGTCCGAAGCAAAGAAGAAAGCCCTAATTGCCATGAGCGGCGGGGTGGATTCCAGCGTTTCTGCCCTTTTGATGCAAGAGGCGGGATATGATTGCAGCGGCGTTTATCTGCATCTCTGCGGCGCCCATCTGCTGCCCGACAGCGCAAGCGAAAATCAGCAAGCCCCCTTGGATGCGGCAGCGGTTTGCGAAAAACTTGAAATGCCCTTTCACACCTTTGATCTCACAAAAGAGTTCGAAAACAAGGTGATCGATTATTTTGTTTCTTCCTATGAAGCGGGGGAAACGCCCAACCCCTGCATCACCTGCAACCGTCACCTGAAATTCGGTGCGCTTCTTGAAATTGCAAAAAATCTGGGAAACGACGTTTTGGTCACCGGCCATTATGCCAGGGTGGAGCAGGATAAAAATTCCGGTCGTTGGCTTTTGAAAACCGGGCTGGACGAATCCAAAGATCAAAGTTATATGCTCTATTCCCTCAGCCAGAAACAACTTGCCCATATCCGCCTGCCTTTGGGGGATAAAACCAAAGAGGAATGCCGCCTTTTGGCGGAAAAAGCCGGTTTGGTTAATGCCGCCAAAAAGGACAGCCAGGATATCTGTTTCATTCCGGATGGCGATTATGCCTCCTTCCTCTGCCGTTATCGGGGAAAAAATCCCGAAGAAGGAGATTTTCTCACCACCGACGGCCGCATTTGCGGCAGACACCGGGGGCAGGAAAAGTATACCGTCGGGCAGCGAAGGGGTCTGCATCTGGCTATGGGGGAACCGGTTTATGTCATTTCCAAGGATGCCGCAGCCAACACCGTTACCGTCGGGCCAAACGAAGCTCTCTTTTCCAGCGCCCTTTTGGCCGATCGGGTCAACTGGATCAAATACGATGCGCCAACACAGCCCCTTTTTGTCACCGTCAAGACCCGCTATCACCAAAAGCCCATTCCGGCAACCGCCCAATCTCTGCCGGACGGAAAACTGCTGGTTGAGTTTGATCTGCCGGTGCGGGCCATCACCCCCGGCCAGGCAGTGGTGCTTTATGAAGGCGAGGATGTGGTCGGCGGCGGCACCATTCTCTCATCTATCCCAAAAGAAAGTCTTTGATCCCATTTCAAATAAAAAACACCCTCTTTTCCTTCTTTGGAAGAGAGGGTGTTTTCTTTGTTTAATCCTGATAAAAATCGGGGATGCTGGATTCAAAGGGCTTGCCCATGGAAACATAATAATTCCCGTCATAATAGGGCGATGCACACCAAAACAATCGGTTATTCAAAGAATCCCGCAGCCAACCGCCGGTATATTCATTTCCGTTTTTCATGGTCAGTGTGCCGTTTCCCTGCATCATTCCGCAAACAAAACTGCCGGTATAGGTATGTCCGCAACTGGCACAGGTGAAATTTCCATTGCCATGGAAATATCCGGATAAGAATTCTCCTTCATATTTGCTCCCGTCGGCCAAAAGCAAAATTCCCTTGCCGTTGGGCTGCAAATTCTGAATGCTCCCTGCGTAGGAACTGCCGTCAATATATTGAATGGTTCCTTCGCCCGAGAGCACACCATCCACAAAACTGCCGGTATATTCGGTCACGTTCCCGTCTGCATCCACCAGGGTATACGTTCCCTCGCCCCACATACGGTTTTTCTGCAACTCTCCCACATATCGGCTGCCGTCAGGGAAGGTGATCCGGCCCTTTCCGGTGGCATATCCGTTTTCAAAGTTGGCAGTAACCACCGACTCGTCCGCAAAAGTCAGCGACCCAACCCCCTGAGGGATTCCGTCTTTCACCTGACCGCTGTAAATCCCCTCGGGCAGTTCCATTTGGGTTACCTGCCCCTGGGGAAGGTCCAAATGGGTCAGCCGAAAATAAGAGATGGTTCCCAAATATAAAATTGCAAGCAAAAGACAAGAAATCCGAAGCAGGCGGCCTTTTTTCAAATTGGGGCGAACCTGCAAAAAGATCGAAAACCCCAAAAGCAGGAAAAATCCCGCAAACAGGATCACACGGCTGAGTATGACCATCTTCATTCAGGCACCCTCCTTTACTACTGTCGCGCTTTCTCAGAGTCCTGATCTCAGATCCCGAAATATGCCTGAAGAGCATCCTTCCGATCGGTCTTTTCCCAGGCTACCAAAAGATCCTCACGACCCATATGACCGTAAGCGGCCAAGGGGCGGTAAATGGGCTTTCTCAGATCCAATTGGCGAATGATGGCTGCAGGACGCATATCAAAAACCGTTCGCACAGCCTGTTCCAGTTCCTCGGCGGAATATTTACCGGTGCCGAAGGTATCCACCATCACGCTCACCGGCTGAGCCACCCCGATGGCATAAGCCAGTTGCACTTCGCAGCGGTCTGCCAGACCGGCAGCTACCAGGTTCTTGGCGATATATCTGGCATAATAAGAGGCGCTGCGGTCCACCTTGGTGGGATCCTTCC
>JAFQMB010000154.1 GCA_017421095.1 Oscillospiraceae bacterium | reverse complement strand
ATCAATATTGCAACCTATGTTGGAATCATTGCAGAGGATGCCGGCATTTTCGGTGCTGTCTGCTCTACTTTGGGTGTAGTGATGCCCTCTTTTCTGGTCATTCTTCTGGTGGCAAAATTTTATGAAAAATTCAAAGAGAACCGCATCGTTGCCGGCTGTATGACCGGGTTGAAACCTGCGGTGATCGGTTTGATCGCTTCGGCGATTTTGGGGATCGGACAGACGGTCTTCTTCCCCGCCGGGCTTGATTTTTCTGTTTTTACCGGGCTTCCCTTCTATCTTTCTCTTACAATCACAGCCGTTGCTCTTTTCCTGGTCATCAAGAAAAAACTGCATCCCATTTTGCTGATCTGCGGTTCGGCCGTTATCGGCATTGTGGCAGGATATCTTTTGGATCTTCCGGTTTGACCTTAAAATGATGAAACTCCCTCACCAACTTTTTATGGCGAGGGAGTTTTTTGTTTGAAATCAACTCAATTTTTGTGATCCAAATGAACATCCAACTGCGGGAAAGGAATGGCGATGCCGTTGGCATCCAAAGCCTTTTTCCCTGCTTCGTTCAGATCGAAATAAACCGTCCAATAATCATCTGATTCACACCAGGCACGAAGCACAAAAACCAAAGCACTTGGATCTTGGCGCAAAAGTCGGGCAAAGGGGGCCGGATTCTTTTTCACCTTTTCGTGTTTCTCTGCCACCTGTTTGAGAATTTCATCCACCTGTTCAATATCACTGTTATATGCCACAGAAAATTCCAAATCCACCCGGCGATCTTCCTGGTCGGAATAGTTCAAAATAGGAGAATTTGTCAGCGTGCCGTTGGGAAGTGTGATTCGCTTGTTGTCGGGGGTCAATAGGACAGTATAAAAAACCGTGATCCCCTCAACTGTGCCGGAAAGGCCGCAGGTTTCGATGTAATCTCCCACCCGAAACGGGCGAAAAAGCAAGATGATCACACCGCCTGCCAGGTTGGAAAGAGCCCCTTGCAGAGCAAGACCAATGGCAACACCGGCGGTGGTCAACAGTGTAACAAAAGAACTCATGGGAATTCCCAAAACACCGGCTGCGGAAATGATCAAAAGCACCCAAAGAGCAATTTTCAGAAAACTGTTGACAAACGATTGCACGCTTTTATCAATTTTTGAAAACTTTTTACTTTTATTCAAGCGCTTGATCAAAAAGCCGATCAATTTTCCGCCGATAATGAGAATTAACAACGCTCCAACCAATTTCAGAGCAAGATCGGTTGCAGTGGCGCCCAGTTGCGTTAAAAGCGCTTCCCAATTCATAAAAGTCACTCTCCCTTGCGAATGTTCAAAACTCAGTCAAGCACCAGGGTGCCAAACTGCTCGGGGCGATGGAAATCGGGTTTTTCCCACTCCACAGCATTCCACATACCGTAATGTTCCACCGCAGTATCATCACCGCACTTATAGAAATTGCCCATAATGATGCTGCCGCTCTTCCATTCCTGGGGGCCATAGATGGTCTGCAAAAGAGAAAGGGGAATCAACAGTTCATAGCCCCACCATTCCCCCTCTTTGAAGGGACGAATCTCCGGTCGGGGGATGTTCAGGGCTGCCAGTTTCTGTCTTCCGGCACGCTGGGGGCCGATGCCGCACAAAAGGGTGCCAAGGGCATTGGCTTCACAGTTTAAGTAGCCGCTTTCGCTGCCGGCGGGGTTGAAATCGGCAAAAAATTCCAAGCAGCTATCCTTGCAAACCGGATCATTTTCATTCACATAGGTGGCTCTGGGATTTTCTTCCTTGCAACTCATACGCACCAAAAAACCAACCTTATCCAGCAAAACAACCTGGCCATAGGCTTCGGGGGTGTATCCCTCTCTCCAGCGATAGTTGCTGATGGCGGCTTTGGGGATTTCCTTCCAATCGGGGGTGTGATCAACTCGACGAATCTGATAAGTTTCTGCCATATCACTCGCTCCTTTTTATATTCAGAACCGAATCCTGTCTTCTCTTTTCGGCCCGATATATTTTTATACAGTATACCATCTTTTTTCAAAGGATTCAACCGAATCAAAAAGGAAAAACAGGTCTTATTCTGCCGATTTGACTGCCTTCATTTGCTCTTTTTTGCCACCGATGGCAAACATCACAAATCCTGCAAACATCAAAAGCGACCAAACAAGGATCAAACCCTTCCAGCCGATTCCGTCCACCGCATTGGCAAAAATCAGATTGGCAACAGCAGCGGCGACATAACTCATAAAGTCCAAAAATCCGGTGGCGGTAGAGGTCATTCCGGTGTTGCGCAGACTGGGACAATAGACGCTCCAAAGCATGGTGGAAGCACCACCGGAGGCCATCAGTGCCAGCCAAAGAAGAATCAGATTGAACAAAGGCATCTTTACGGCGAACATCAAAAAGAAGCTGACACCGCTGGCAAAGAACATCACAATCAGAGTTTTGTTCATATTCCTTTTGAGCAGCCGTTCATAGATCAAAAGATTGTTGATATAAGGAGCAAGAGAACGAACCAGGGTAATAATGGTGAAGATCACGCTGGCTTGATTTGGGGAAAAACCGAGATACTGAGAGATGTATGTGGGAATCCAAAAGACCACAGAGGTTCTGACAATCCCGGTCAAAACGGCAACCAGAGTAAATTTGATGATGGAGTTTTCAATCAGCAATTTGACATCGATCGCCTTTTTATTCTTCCTCTGCACCTGCCCATATTTGACAACGCCTTTGTGTTCAAAATATGTAAAAAACAAATAACAAAGAACACCCATTGTCATCAGAAGAATTCCACAGGTGATGAAAACATATTCCCAGTTTTCAAACATCATTCCCGCCAGACTGGCAGCAGGTACACCAAGCAAAGAGGCGACTGTGAAGCCCAAACTACAGCGGGTAACATAAACAGGAAGGGTGTTTTCCGCCACTACTTTGGTCATAGGGCCATAGATCATAGAAAGGAAAAAGCCACTCATTCCGTAAAGAATTACAAAAGAAATTTCCTGATTTGTAAACGGAATGAAGAAATTGGCAATACCGGCGGCAAACAATCCCACGCTGATCATATATTTGGCGTTGATAAAGTCGCCGATGGTTCCGTTGACCAACTGACCGATGGCATAGGTCAGCATACTGGTGGTGCCGAGGGTGCCGATAAACTCAAGGGTATATCCGGTGTCGGCAATCAGTTTCGGGTTGATGACGCTTAAAATGTTCCGGGCAAAATAACAAGCCAGATACGAAAGGGTGCAAAGCAGCCCGAGATAAATGGCCTTTTTCGCCTCCGGATTGATTTGGAATTTTTTCATTTTTTCCACCTCGACGGGAAATTATGCGACAGAAAACATCATACTCCTTTTCCCTTTTTCTGTCAACATCGGTTTAAAGATAAAAACCTCTCTTGTCTTGGTAGACAAAAGAGGTTTCTTTCGTGCGAAAGAGTAACCAAACGGAGCAGAAACGAGGTAAAAGTAAGCAATAGTAGTGTAACTGCTCTGTTCGATGAATTGGAATTTGTCGAATTAATTTTTAAGTAGCTTTTTGCTGAACTTTTGAAAATCTTTT
>JAFQMB010000153.1 GCA_017421095.1 Oscillospiraceae bacterium | reverse complement strand
TTTAGCATTGTACTGGTTAATCCATATCACAGTATAGTTGAGAGAGGACGGTATAAAAATATGGACAAGCGATTAACCGGAAAATGGTATAAAGAGAATATGGGCGAAACAATTAATATATTTGACGAATCTCCTCTCCGAATGAAAATATCCTTTACTTCAAGTGGCTATTATAATTTTGAGCCTAATTGTGTCTATGAAAAGGATGAATTTTTTTGTTATGAAATCAACGATGAATACTATCGTATGGTTTATCACATCAAATTTGCAGACGGAAATCTTGAAGGCTTCTATACTCAACACGGTAAAGAAACACCTGTAAAATATATTAAATTAAGCGATACACCCGAGGATGAACCATATAAATTTATCCCACCTGAGGTTTTTATACCAAACAGTGAAAAAACACGACTTGAGAGTTTAAAAGAGTATGCCGATTACGACAAAGAAAATAAATATGGCAGTTCTGTAGAGTTTGTATTAGGTGGTGAAACTCCCGAAATTTTAGAAAAATACAACTATTTTGATTACATAAAAGGTCTTGATAATTCAAGTGATGAAATCGTTTTTAAACTGCTTGATTTCGTTTGCGACCATTTCGGGCACAACGGAACAAAAGGTTTGGGAAGTGGAAGAACAATTACCGATTTGATTGGCTTCTGCGAGCGTAACGAAGGCAAATCTAATTGCCGAGGGCTTGCAATCCTTTTGGCATCTTTGCTTCGCCTCAATGGTATAAAGGCTCAACACATCACCTGTATGCCTTATGAAGAACCATTTGATGACTGCCATGTGGTTGTTGATTGCCTTTTGCCGTCTGGAAAACGAATTATGCTTGACCCTACTTGGCGATTGTATCTCAAAGATAATGACGGAGAATATGTATCTTTACCTCGTCTGCGAGAACTTCTTTTGGCAGGTGAACTGATTTTTGAAAATCCAACTGCCGACTATAACGGGCAAGGTTTTGCAAAAGAATACCATAGGAATTATATGACAAAGAACTGTTTCCGTTTTGCTCGTCCTACACTTGCTAAAGAAGGTGTTGATGGACGCACAGAAACATCACGATACATTGAACTTATTCCTAAAGGCTACCCAATAGAAAAGTTTTCTGAATACCGCAAAAAAGATTTTGTTTGTAACGATATTGAATTTTGGGGAATATAAATATTCTCGTTTGTTCTCCTTGGTTTGATAAAACAAAATTTCATTATGTTCAAAACAGAATACATACATTATAAAAGGACTATGACATTTTTGGTGTCATAGTCCTTCTTCATTTTTTCATTTGTCGTAAATGTGTCGTAAATCGGTTTTTGTTGGGTTTCAAAACCCCTGTAATACCGCTATTTTACGGCATTTTCTTAATCGAGGGGTTTCATTGTCGGGAAAAGCAAAACATCACGGATGGAAGCCGAGTCGGTGAGCAGCATCACCAGACGGTCCACACCGAAGCCGAGGCCGCCGGTGGGGGGCATACCGTATTCCAGCGCGGTCACATAGTCATAATCCACCTGTGCCTTGCAGTCGGGATCCAGCGCCTTGCGATCGGCCACCTGCTTTTCAAACCGGCCCTTCTGATCCACCGGGTCGTTGAGTTCACTGAAGGCGTTGCCAAACTCGGTGGCGTTGATGAAATATTCAAACCGTTCGGTGAAAGCGGGGTCTTCCGGCTTGCGCTTGGCAAGGGGGCTGATCTCCACGGGATAATCATAAATAAAGGTAGGCTGAATGAGATTCTCTTCCACAAAGGCATCGAAGAACTCGGCCAGAATGGCACCCTTGGTGGGCACCTCGGGCAGTTCCACATGATGTTCCTTGGCCAGTTTGACGGCCTCTTCATCGCTGCTAACCGCGGCGAAATCCACCCCGGAATATTTCTTCACAGCCTCCACCATGGTCAGGCGTTCCCAATGGGAAAGATCGATCTCGTGGCCCTGATAAGGAATCACCAAAGAGCCGCAAACCTCGCTTGCCACCTGCTTCATCATCTCTTCCACCAGATCCATCATGCCGTAATAATCGGTATAGGCCTGATAAAGTTCCACGCTGGTGAATTCGGGGTTGTGTTTGGTGTCCATCCCTTCATTGCGGAAGATACGGCCCACTTCATACACTCTATCCATCCCGCCGACGATCAGCCGTTTGAGATAGAGTTCGGTTTCGATTCGCAACACCATATCCATATCCAATGTGTTGTGGTGGGTGGTGAAGGGGCGGGCGGAAGCGCCGATTTCAAAGGGGGTCAGAATGGGGGTGTCCACCTCCAAAAAGCCCTTGGAATCCAAATAACGGCGGACAGACTGCAAAATGCGGCTGCGCTTCACGAAGGTTTCTTTCACCTCGGGATTGACAATCAAATCCACATAGCGCTGACGGTAACGGGTGTCGGTATCCTTCAGACCGTGGAACTTTTCGGGCAGGGGCAGAAGGCTCTTGGCCAGCAAAACAAGTTCGGTGCAGCGAACGCTCAATTCCCCCATCCGGGTGCGGAAAACCTCACCCTTGATGCCGATCACATCGCCGATGTCCATCTTTTTGAAGGCGGCATAGGCCTCGTCGCCCAAAACATCTCTTCTCACATAAATCTGCAGATCGCCCTGATCATCCCGCAGATGGGCAAAGCTGGCCTTTCCCATCACCCGCTTGCTCATCATCCGGCCGGCCATACAGACATATTCGCCCGATTCCTGTTCCGCTTCCAGATAGCCGAACTTTTCCTTCACATCTCCGGAATAACTGTCCTGGGGATATTTGGTGATCACAAAGGGGTCATTCCCCTCGGCTTTCAGGTTGTTCAGCTTGTCCATCCGAATCTGCAACAGTTCGCTGCGCTGGGCTTCGGTCAACTCTTCGGTAACAGCAGCCATATTTTCGTTTGCCATATTCCATTCTCCTTTAAGAATTCCGCTTATCTGATACAAAACAAAGACCCGCAGACGTTTTTTTGCGCCGCGGGCCGTAGGGTTTATTTCTCCGCCTTGGGAAGCGAGATTTCCAAAATCTCAAAGGCGATCTGGCCACCGGGGGTCTCGGCATAGACAACGTCGCCCACCTTATGACCCATCAAGGCCTTGCCGATGGGAGATTCATTCGAGATCATCTGCTGTTCGGGGTTGGCGCCGGTGGAAGATTTGATCCAATATTCTTCGGCGGGCATCTTCTTCCCTTTGCAGATCTCGGCGATGCGGACGATATTGCCGATCTCAACGCAGGAAATATTCAAAGAAGATTCATCCAGAATTTCAGCCTCAGAGAGGATCTTTTCATACTGCAGAATCTGCGCTTCGACCATTGCCTGCTCGTTTTTCGCGCTGTCATATTCGCTGTTTTCGGAAAGGTCACCAAAACCAAGGGCCACCTTGATTTTTTCAGAGACCTCTTTACGGGTCACGGTTTTCAATTCCTCCAGCTTTTTCTGGAGTTTCTGATATTCATCCCGGGTCAGTTTTTCGGCCACTTGGCATCTCTCCATTCTTTTCAAAAAGAGGGTTTCCCCTCTATCATTACAATAGACCCATTATAATGAAGTCCCATCCGCTTGTCAAGATCTTTTTTGTGGAAATCCTTTTGTTTCATCTGCCCAAAAATATACCCGGGGTTCTCTGTATAAAACGCTGAAATTATCGAACCCAATCACTTTTTACTTACATCTGTTTTCCCTTATTTGATAAAATAAATACAAGATGGCAGACCGTTTACTGTTTGGTTGGGGTTGTTGTTTTTCGATAGAAAAAGAGGGGGCAATAAGCGGTGTATGAGATCGGAAGTTTGATTTTTTACGGAAGCACCGGTGTCTGTTTGGTAGAGGGAGTCAAACAGATGAAAAGCATCAGCGGCAGCGGAAATGTGCTTTATTATGTGTTGCGGCCGCTTTCTGGCGGTGACATCATCTATTCCCCTGCTCTCAACCCCAAGGTGTTTATGCGTCCTGTTCTGTCAAAAGAAACCGCCCTGGCGCTTTTCTCCGTCACCGCCAAGGAACTGGAGACAAGAGCCACGGAGCTGGAAAACACAGCAATCAAAACATCGGCAGAATTGGGGCGATTGGTTCTTTCCACACACAACGCCTTTGACCTGCTGGTGATGGTTTATACGCTCCGTCAACGAAAAAAAGAGTTGGCAGAACGGCGGCGGCATTTGGGTCAGGTGGATGAACACTTTTTGGCCAAAGGAGAAGCGCTCCTTTTCGGCGAACTGTCTGTGGTCCTTTCAATGGAAAAAGAAACCGTGGCATCTTTGTTGGCCGAAAAGGGGTTACTTCCGGGTTTTATCGGAAAGTAATTTCAACATAAAGTATTTTATGATTTTAAAAATACTGTTTGTATTCTGTTTATCTGCAAACAGACGGTTTTTCTTGCCCTGTACCCGGCTGATGTGATATGATAATCAAAAGCCAAGGAGGGGTTGCATATGAAAGCATCGGAACTGATGAGCCGGATCGAAAACGCCACTGTGGACGGTCTGATTTACGGAAACGGCGAAAAAGAGATTCATCGGGTGGCGGTTTGTTTCATCGCCACCGCCTCGGTCATCCAAAAGGCCATCGCCTGGGGGGCAGATCTGCTGGTCACCCACGAACCCACCTTTTATAACGATGCCGAGCAGATTCCCTCCTTTGTCGAAAAGAAGGCAGCACTTCTTGCCTCTTCCGATCTGACAATCATCCGCTGGCACGATGCCGCTCATTGGGGTGAAGCAGATCACATCCATCTGGGTTTTGCAAAGGAACTTGGCTGGAAAGGCCATTTCGCCGAACGCTGCATCTTTGTCTTTGACCACCCCACCACCCCCCTTGCCATCGCCAAAGAGATCGAAGCAAAACTGGGCATCCATCGGGTGCGAATCAGCGGCAGCAAAGATCATCCGGTCTATCGGGCGGAACTTTGTCTTGGTGCCCCTGCCGATGATGTCACAAGACTGCTCACCGAAGAAATTGATCTGACCATTCGGGGCGAAATCTGCGAATGGCGGGATCTGGAAGCGGTGCGGGACGCCGCCCTCTTGGGCGAAAAAAAGGCTGCCCTGGTTTTGGGTCACGCCGGAAGCGAATGGTCAGGGATGCGGCAGACGGCTGAAAATCTGGCCCTTTCTTACCCGGAATTGGAAGTGCGCTATTTCCACTGCGGCGAAGTTTATACTTACACCGATCAGATTTGATTTTCCCCCTCTCTGTCTTTGGCAGAGAGGGTTTTTCTTCTTACCGTCTTTGTCTGCCACCCCGTTTGAAAAACAAGCGTCCGAAAAAAGAGAATAAAACGCAAAAAAATCTCGTCTTTCGGTTTGCTTTTGCCTTTCTTTGTGCTATACTTATACTGTATTTTTATGGGTTAAGAAGGAGAGAGCAGCCTTGGCAGAACAAAAAGACCACAACCGCAACGGAAAACGCGCAGAACGCAGCCAAACGGAACGGGAATTCAAGGGCTTTGAAGATATCATCGCCGGAAGGAATCCCTGTATGGAAGCGCTTCGTTCGGGGCAAAACATTGAACAGATCTTTGTTTCCGCCGGTGAGCGCAACGGTTCTCTTCCCGGCATTTTGAAACTGGCAAAAGACCGGGGCATTCCCATCAAAGAGGTTCACCCTGCAAAATTGAAAAGCCTTTGCGGCAACGAAAATCATCAGGGCATTGTGATGCAGAAATCCTATGCCGCGGATGTCACCCTGGAAGAATTGCTGGCAAAGGTCACCCCGGGAAAAGGGCTGATCGTCCTTTGTGACGGCATTGAAGATCCCCATAATCTGGGGGCCATCATCCGTTCGGCCGAAGCCGCGGGCGCCCAGGGCATCATCTGCCCCAGAAGACATTCTGCTCCCATGGGGGCTGTCTGTTATAAATCCAGCGCAGGTGCCTGCAGTCATCTGCCGGTGGTGCGGGTTTCCAACCTGGTACAGACGGCAAAAGAACTGCAAAAAGCAGGTTTTTGGATTTATGCCGCCGAAGCAGACGGTGTTTATGCCACCAAGGCTTCTTTGGCCGACCGAAGCGTGGCCCTTGTCATCGGCAGCGAAGGCTCCGGCATCAGCCGTCTGATGAAAGAAACCTGCGATGAGATTCTCTCTCTCCCTATGCTGGGAAAGGTCAATTCCCTCAACGCCAGCGTCGCGGCGGGCATTTTGCTTTACGAAGTGGTCCGTCAGCGAATGGAGCAGGCGTAAACTCCTCATCCCTCATCTTTTTTGAAAGGCAGGAAGAAGGCAAATGAGCAATCAGGAAAGACAGCCCTCTCTGGATGATATCCTCGCTGAGATCCGATCGAAAAAGGCACAGGCAGCCCCAAAAGATCTTCCCGAAGAAGCCGATTCCCAAGGCTCTTCTTTGGATTTTTATATCCGTTACGGAAAAGACCATACGCCCGAAGCCGAAGAGAACGAACCGGCTGTGGCGCCTCCAAAAAGCGAAGAAGCGATTCCTTTTGCTTCTTCCGGCCCCTTTAAACGCTCGGATCTGAAAAAATCTGTCCCGGCAGAACAGATGGCCTTTGACACCCCCGAGGAGCTCCCTGTTGCAGAAGAGGCCCCTGCTGCAGAAGAGGCCCCTGTGGTAGAAAAGGCCCCCGTGGCGGAAGAACCCCCTGCAAAGGAAGAACTCCCTGCAGTGGAAGAAACCCCTGTGGTAGAAGAAACCCCTGTGGTAGAAGAAACCCCTGCCACAGAGAAAGCAGAGAAAAAGGAAAAGAAGGTCACCCCCTTTGTAGTTTCCATTCCCGAAGCGGATGAAGCTGCCCCCGAAGAAGAGGAGGTTAAGGTCTATTCCGGCTCTGCAGAAAAAGAAGACAAACAGGAAGACGAGCAGGTCACCCTGGAAGAGGCCACCCCCTCCATTCTTACCATGCGCGGCGGCAGTAATGAACCCTTAAAAGAAATCCCCCTGCCGAAAGCATATGATCTTCCCTTCTCATCGGACGGGCTCTCTCTTCCGGAAGAAGAGGATTTGACCAATTTCCAGCCCCATCCGAAATTTGAAAAACCCGTCACCGCCATCGACTATGCCCCCACGCTGGATTATTCCGGCAGTCTGGAGGAAAAAACCGTGGTGGTGGGAGATGGCACCCCTTTGGCACCTGCCGTTCCGGAAGAAACAGAGCGGGCTGAAAAAATGCGGGCTTATTTTTCTTTGGATGCCGATGATCACAAGGATCTGACCGGCGACCCGGAAGTGGAATATGAAACTCCCACCGATGAAGATCTCTGCAAAGCCAATTTGGCTTCGCGGATCACCGGAGCGGCCGTTCGCTTTACAGGTCTTCTGATCACCACCTGTCTGATCCTTTATTTGGCACTGGCACCCCTTTTCGATCTTCCCCTGCCGGCCATCGCCGATCCCGGTGTAAATTCCCACAGCCATATGATCTGTCTGTTGGTGCTTGGTGTTCTGGGCGGGCTTTTTGCCATCCGCGAACTTGCCGGTGGTCTGATTTCACTTTGCACCTTTGCCCCCTCTGCCGTTTCCCTGACAGCCGCTGCCTATCTTTTGGCTGTCGCACAAGCGGTTGCAGGTTGCTTTGATTCCGCTGCCGCCACCGAAGCCCCCCTCTTTTTGCCGGTGGTGCTGCTTTGTCTAACCGCCCATCTTTTGGCCCAGCTTTTGTATCGCATTTCCAGACGGCGTTCCTTCCGTCTTGTCACCTCTTCGCTGCCCAAAACCGCCGGTGCCATCATCGATGAAGGCGGTGTTCAGCAGCATATGAACCGTCTTTCTTCTTATGAAAGCACCGTTTCCTCTGTTGGGGTTCCGACCGAATTCCTTTCTGATTTCTTCTCTCTCTCCCGGCAAAAAGATCCTTCCGGCAGAGTGCAAAAATATCTGGCGCCCATTTTGTTCCTGCTTGCGCTGATTCTTTGTGTGGCCGCCGCGGTGGCCGGGATGGAAACCTTTGAATCCCTCACGCTGGCCGCCGGCCTGCTGGCCCTCGCCACCCCTATGACCGCCTCTCTCTCTTCTGCCACCCTCTTTGGCCGGATGAACAAGAAACTCTTTGCCAAAGGTGCTATGGTCAGCGGTTTTTCCACCGTTTCCAATGTGGCGGATACCAACGGTGTGATTTTGGATGCTGTGGATCTGTTCCCTGCCGGCACCGTCACCCTCCACGGGGTGAAAACCTTTGAAAACCATCGGATCGACGAGGCCCTTTTGACGGTGGCCAGCGTGGTCCACGCCGCCCAAAGCACCTACAGCAAAATGTTTTTAGAGGTGATCGAAGGACGAACCGATATCCTCTTACCGGTGGATTCCTATCTTTATGAAGACGGTATGGGTATTTCTGCCTGGATTTCCAACCGCCGGGTTTTGGTGGGCAACCGGGAACTCCTTCTCAACCATGATGTCGAGGTTCCTTCCAAGGATTATGAAGACCGCTATCTCAAATCCGACAGAGAACTGATGTATCTCTCTGTTGGCGGAGAATTGGCCGCCATGTTTATCCTTTGCTATTCCCCCAGCAACGAGGTGCGCCTGGGATTGGAAAAACTCCATCGGGCGGGCTTTGATCTTTTTGTCAAAACCTGTGATGCCAACACCACCCCCGAGCGTATCGCCGAGATTTACGGCATCGGCGGCGACACCTTGAAACTTCTCCCCGGCAGTTGCTATAAAGAATTGGAAGAGATCACCCAAAATCAAGCCAGCCACCCTGCCACCCTGGCCTACACCGGCGGCTTCCCCGCTTTTGCGGCGGCCATCGGCGGCTGCACCCGTTGTGCCGGCGGTTTGAAAATCTCCCGGGTGTTGCAATGGGTTTCCATTCTCTTCTCGGCCGCTTCCATGCTCTTCCTCTTCTTCACCGATAATTCCCTTTTCAATTCCGCGGTGATGGTGGTCATCTCGCTCTTCTTCGGCCTTTTGACCTGGCTGCTCCCCTTGATGGGCGGCGACCATTGAGAATCCCACCCTCCTGTTTTGAAAGCCCGACAACAAAATCCCCCCGCAGCTGCGGGGGGATTTTTCATACTGCTTTATTCGTTTTCCAGGTCGAAACCCTCCTTGCACCAGGAAACAAACGCCTCTGTCACAAAGGAAATCTCCTGTTTTTGATTCCAGGCCAGGCAAACCGTCCGGGCCGGGATTTTTTCTGCCAGCGGCAGTTCAAAAAGGTCATCCTCCTCCAAAAGATACTCTTTTGTCACACAGGCAATGCCCAGCCCAAGTTTGGCAAAGGTGACCAAAAGGTCGTGTGAACCCAGTTCCATCTCCGGCCTTAAAGTCACTCCGCGGCGGGCAAAAATCCGATCGAGATATTTCCTGCTTTCACACATCTCTTCGGGAATCACCAGCGGATATTGATTCAAAGTTTCGTTGTTCATCTGACTGCGGCGCAAAAATTCAAACTTCTTCCCGGCCACAAACACATCCCGAATCTGCAAAAGAGGAAGACTCACGATTCCCGGGATTTCTTCCATTTGCTCTGACCGACTCAAAAAGGCCACATCCAATTCTCCTGCCCGAAGCATCTTTTCGGTTTCTTCTGCGCCTCGCTGCAAAATCCGAAGCCGAATCCCGGGATAGCGATTGCGAAATCGTTCCAGGTGGGGCAATAAGATCCGATGGCAAAAGGTTTGCTCTGCGCCGATACGAAGTTCCCCGATGAGCAGTTGTTTCAAGTCCGAGATCTTTTGCTCCCCGGCTTCCAAAAGCGCCAACGACCGCTGAACATAAGGCAGCAGCAGTTGTCCTTCTGTGGTGAGGGTCACCCCTTTGGGCCGACGCACAAACAACAAAACCCCAAGGCTTTCTTCCAACTGTCTGATTCCCTGGCTTACCGCAGGTTGAGAAACATAAAGGGCCTTGGCCGCCGCAGAAAAACTGCCCTTCTCTGCCACCGCCCGAAACAGCCGGTAAAGTTCCGGATTATTCATATCACCCCCCCTTTCGCCCTTTTTTCCTTATTATATCCCCTCTTTTTCTTCTTTGCAACGATCTTTTTTTGCCAGCCACACATAAAACCTCTTTTGTCGGGCAAACTGCAAACAACAAGAAAAAAGGAGGAAACAACCGATGCATCAGAAGATCTGGGCCTTTGTCCTGGGGCTGCTTTCGGTGGCCTCTGTCCTGCTTCTTTTCTTTTCCGGGCCCGAAAATGCCCGCCCGGCAGAACAGCCCTCCCCCACGCCGCCGCTCATTCAATCCCGGCCCATCCCCCCATCAGAACCCCTCTCTTCTTTTCCCGAGGCAGAGTCTCTTCAGGGATATTGGCTTGGGGTGCAGGAGGGGAAACTGGCCATCTGGCGGGCAGGGGAAGAAATCCCATATGAAATCACCGAATTCTATATTGCCCATCTGCCCGAAGCCGATCAAAAGGCCCTGAAAGAGGGCATTTATGTCACCGACGATGCCAATCTTGCCCGCCTTTTGGAAGATTACACCGGATGACGATTCAAAAAAACAGAAAAAGACAAGCCTTTCCCCCATCATAAAAAATCCCCTCTGCCGCCTTTTGACCGCAGAGGGGATTTTTTATATTTTCACTTTCATCCTGCCAAGAACCCCGGCGCCGTTATTCTCCGTCCGACTCCCCGCTGGCGGCATCTGCCGCTGCGGCTGCAGATTTGAGTTCTTCCTGCTTCTTCGCCATCTTCTTGTTTGCATTTTGCGCCATCTTGGTGTAAACCGGCTCATAGGTTTCAATGGCCTGCTGAATATTCATGGCATTGCTTGCCACCGCGCCGCAGAGTTCAGTGCCCGAATCTACCGCAGAGTCAAACTGGGTGGCATTAAAGATGTTGCGGGTCATCTCCTGATACAGGGCCACATGATCGGGATCCAGCTTGTCGTTATCGGCTTTGGCATCCTTCACATAAGCATCCATCAGATATTCGATCAGCTTGCCGGCGGTGTAAGGTGCGTCACAACCGTCCATAATGGCAAAACCGTCTGCAAAGCAGGAGTTGGTCTTTTTGGTGTTGGTGTTGCCATAGGGGAAGGGTACCACACCGTAATCAAAAGACATGGTTCCGGCAGCTTTGGCATCATAAATCACGATATCGCTCCAACTGTAGTCGCAAAGCATGGCATTCTTTCCCTGGAAGAAACTCTGGTTGATGTCATCGCCTTCCAAGCCGATCCAGTTGTCGGTGCCCCAACCCGACTGAATCAGTTCCAATGCCTCCTGCAACTGGGCGTTGCCGCTCATTTTCACCTCGTATTCGCCCTTTTCATTGATGGTGCAAACGGAACCGCCGGTGCCGCTGAAGAAGGCATATTGATACCAACAGGCCACACCCCAACGGTCATAAGCGCCGTCGCCATTGGTGTCTTTGGTGAATTTCATGGCAATTTCCTTGAATTTATCGAAATTCCAGGTGCCGTTTTCATAATAGACGTCCGGTGTGTCCACCCCTTCGTCGGCGAACATATTTTCATTATAAAAAACCACCAGAGGCTTGGCA
>JAFQMB010000019.1 GCA_017421095.1 Oscillospiraceae bacterium | reverse complement strand
TCTTGCCGAAAACGAGCAGGATTTCTATGAACGGCTGGACAAATTGATGGATATTTCCGCCCGCAGCTTGAAAACCAAGCGGATGGTCATCACCCAGCTTTTGGAAAACGGCCTGTATCCTTATACCAAGCGGTATCTGGGCACCTTCGCCAACCACTTCTCCACCATCGGTCTGATCGGTATGAACGAGGTGGGTCTCAACGCCAAGTGGCTGCGTGCCGATTTGACAAACGAAAAGACCCAGCAGTTCGCCAAAGAGGTGCTCGATCACATGAGAGAGCGTTTGAGCGACTATCAGGAGGAATACGGCGATCTTTACAACCTGGAAGCTACCCCTGCTGAATCCACCACCTACCGTTTTGCCAAACACGATAAGGAACAGTATCCCGACATCATCACCGCCAACGAAAACGGCACTCCTTATTACACCAACTCCTCCCATCTGCCTGTGGGCTATACCGAGGATATCTTCTCTGCTTTGGCCATTCAGGATGATCTGCAGACCCGTTATACCTCCGGCACCGTTTTCCACGCTTTCCTGGGCGAAAAATTGCCGAATTGGCAGGCTGCCGCTTCCTTGGTCCGCAAGATCGCAGAGAACTTCAAACTGCCTTATTACACCATGAGTCCCACCTATTCTGTCTGTGCGGAACACGGTTATCTGGCAGGCGAGCAGTATACCTGCCCTGTCTGCGGCAACAAGGCCGAGGTTTACAGCCGCATCACCGGTTATTACCGTCCGGTTCAAAACTGGAACGACGGAAAGAGCCAGGAGTTTGCAGACCGCAAGGTGTATAACATCGAAAACTCTGTTTTGAAAACCGGCGAAAAGAAGGAAGAAACCTGCTGCTGTGCGGCAACTTCCTGCGATGAACAGCCTGCCCAGGCTCCCAAAAGCGCAGAGACCAAGGCCATCCTCTTTTCCAGAGTGACCTGCCCCAACTGCCGGGTGGCCGAAAACCTGCTGGAAAAGGCCGGCGTGGTGTATGAAAAACTGATTGCCGACGAGAATCTGGACCTTTGCAAGAATTACGGTGTGAAGGGCGCTCCTACTCTGGTGATCACCGACGGAAAGGATTTCGTCAGCTATTACAGCGTTCCCGAAATCAAAAAATATCTGGCGACTCTGTAAATAAAAAAAGCAGGGCCGGGCAGCCGCCCGGCCCTTTCTCTTGGAGGAAAAAACGATGTATGATATGATCATTGTGGGCGGCGGCCCTGCAGGTTTGACTGCTGCGATCTATGCTCTGCGGGCGGGAAAGCGTGTGGTTGTGATCGAAAAGAACAGCTTTGGCGGGCAGATCGCCTTTTCTCCCAAGGTGGAAAATATTCCCGGAACCCAGGTGATCAGCGGCGCCGCTTTTGCCGAGGCGCTGACCGAACAGACTATGAATTTGGGCGCCGATGTGGAATTGGAAAAGGTCGTCTCTGTGCAAAAAGAGGGGGATGTTTTCAAAGTAACCACCGAAGAGGGCAGCAGTTTTGAAGGACGGACGGTCATTTTGGCGGTGGGCGTCAAGCACCGCACCCTGGGCCTGCCCGGAGAAGAAGAGCTCATCGGCCGCGGTATTTCTTTTTGTGCGGTTTGCGACGGAGCGTTTTATGCCGGTCAGGAGGTGGCGATGATCGGCGGGGGCAACTCTGCGCTGCAGGAGGCTCTTTTGCTCAGTGAGGTCTGCAAAAAGGTGACCATCGTTCAGAATCTGCCCTTCTTCACGGGGGAAAAGGCGCTGGCCGACGCGGTTTTGGCCAAAGAAAACATTGAAGTGCGCTTTGGAACCCTTGTCACCGGTTATGAAAGCAAAGAGGGCGATTTGTCCGGGCTGGTGTTGCGAAAGGAAGAAACCGGCGAAACCGATTCTCTCTCTGTGGACGGCGCCTTCCTTGCAGTTGGCCTTTTGCCCGAAAACGAGGCCTTTGCCGAACTCGCCTTGTTGGATGACCGGGGATATTTTGAAACCGATGAATCCTGTGTTACCAAAACCGAGGGCTTGTTTGTGGCGGGGGATTGCCGCTGCAAAAACATTCGCCAGGTGGTGACCGCCTGTTCCGACGGTGCGGTGGCAGCCACTGCGGCGGAGCGCTATCTCAATCGCCTGAATAGCTAAAAAAAGAAAAAGAGTCTTCTTGTTCCAATGGGCAGGAGGACCTTTTTTGTTTTGGAAGAGAGAAAAAATCTTGCGTCCGGAAATAAAAAACAGTATAATGAAACAAAAGGTGAAAGGAGTTTGATGAGATGATTCGTTATGAAATCGAGGGCGGCCATCTGCCGGTTGTGATCTGTTATCCGAAGGTGGGAGAAACCCTTTGCACCGAAAGCGGCTCGATGAGTTGGATGAGCCCCAATATGAAAATGGATACCAACACCGGCGGCGGAATCAAAAAGGTGTTTGGCAGACTTTTTTCCGGAGAATCCATTTTTATGAATGAATACACCCCCCAGGGCGGTGAGGGTATGATCGCCTTTGCTTCCAGTTTCCCGGGTTCCATCATCCCTTATCAGGTGTCGCCGGGCAACGGTATCATTGTGCAAAAGCGGGGCTTTTTGGCCATGGAAAAGGGGCTGGACCTGTCCGTCTTTTTCCAGCAGAAGGTCGGTACCGGGTTCTTCGGCGGCGAGGGATTTATCATGCAGAAAATCAGCGGCAGCGGCTTGGTCTTCATTGAAATCGACGGCCACTGTAAGCAGTATG
>JAFQMB010000152.1 GCA_017421095.1 Oscillospiraceae bacterium | reverse complement strand
CGAAGAAGAGGCTTTGAAAGCACAGGCAGTGGCGGCCTGGACATATGTTTTGTATCAGACACTCAATGCAACAGACCCTAATCAACCGGTTTTAACAGTCAATACCGCAAATTATACCGGTTTTTGCAGAGAAGAGGATCTGAAAAAACTCTGGGGCAACGCTTATAACGAATTTGCTCAGAAATTGGATCGTGTGGTAAATTCGGTAAAGGGACAATGGATTTCTTATGAAGGACAGCCCATTCTTGCGGCCTATTTTGCTTCCAGTGCCGGAAAAACAGAGGATAGCGGCAATGTTTGGGGCAGATCGCTTCCTTATTTGAAACCAGTGGAAATCGGGGCAGATCTCTCTTCCAAACAGTATAAACAGCAATTTACATTTTTAACCGAAGATCTGGAAACCCGTTTGAACCTTGCCGCTGAAGGGCTCGTTTTCCCGGAAAGTAAGGCGGAATATTTTACGGATTTTATTCGATCGGAAAGCGAAACGGTTCTTTCGGTTTCGGTTGGCGGAAAAATTTGGACCGGGCAACAGGTCAGGCATGCGCTTTCTTTGCCCAGTGCGGCATTTTCAGTTGATTATCAAGGAGATAATTTTATTCTGACCACCCACGGATACGGACATTTTGTGGGATTTTCCCAATATGGAGCGAACGAACTTGCCAAAAACGGAATGTCATATGACCAAATCCTCTCTTACTTTTATACACAAACATCGTTGGAAAAACCGAAATCATAGGAGAAAATCACGAAATCGGGAAGAAATACTTGCCATTTTTCACACTTTTGGTTAGAATATCTCAAACAGGCGAATTTGAAGCAAATAATCCTGTTATTCGTTTGAGCAATAAGGCCTTTCCAGAAGGGATGAGAAATAACATGCAGCATGTAAAGGTTGTAAAATTCGGCGGTTCTTCTTTGGCGGATGCCGATCAGTTTCAAAAGGTAGCAAACATTGTGCTTTCCGATCCGGAAAGACGCTATGTGGTCGCCAGCGCACCTGGGAAGCGTTTCCCGGAAGACGAAAAAGTGACTGATCTCTTTTATGCCTGTTACAAGGCTATCGGCAACGAGGAAGCGTTTGAACAGATCTTTAAAAAGATCACCGATCGTTATGACGGGATTATCGAGGGATTGGGTCTGGATCTTTCTTTGAAAGCGGAGTATGAAGCTATCCGTTATGCCATTAAATCCAAAGCCGGGCGTGACTATGCCGCCAGTCGTGGCGAATATCTCAACAGCATTATTTTAGCCAAATATCTGGGGTATGATTTTATCAATGCTGCGGATGTGATCTTTTTTGACGAAAGCGGCAAGTATGATGCAGTAACCACCGAGGAAACTTTTTCCCAATGTTTGAAATATCATGAACGGGCTGTCATTCCCGGATTTTACGGTTCGATGCCCAACGATACCATCAAAACCTTCTCGAGAGGCGGTTCTGATGTGACCGGCGCCATTGTTGCCGGGGTTGTCCGGGCTGAAATTTATGAAAACTGGACGGATGTTTCCGGCTTTTTGGTTGCTGATCCCCGCATTGTCAAGGATCCGCCGGCCATCCAGGTCATCAGTTATCGGGAATTGCGGGAGCTTTCTTATATGGGCGCCGGTGTTCTGCATGAAGACAGTATTTTCCCGGTGAGAAAAGCACACATTCCCATTAACATCCGAAACACCAATCGTCCAAATGATCCGGGCACCTTTATTGTTTCGGATAAGAGTAAATATCCCGATGCAGAGAAGACGGTTGTCACCGGGATTGCCGGTAAAAAGGGCTTTTCCATCATCAACATCGAAAAGGATTCCATGAACAACGAGGTGGGCTTTGGCCGACGTGTTTTGACTGTTCTGGAAGAAAACAACATCTCATTTGAGCATCTGCCCAGCGGCATTGATACCATGAGCGTGGTATTTCCCACCGCCGCCTTGGATAATTGCAAAAACGATCTGTTGGAAGAGATGAAAAAAGAAGTGGAGCCCGATTTCATCGAGATGCACCATGGATATGCGCTGATTGCCGTCGTAGGTAGTGGTATGGTTAAAGCAAAAGGTACTGCGGCCAAGGTGTTTGAGGCGATCCATAAAATGGGTGTTAACGTGAAAATGATTGACCAGGGATCAGATGAAATGAACATCATTATCGGCGTGGAAGACAGTGATTTTGAAAGTACCATCTGTGGTCTGTTCGAAGCTTTTTTTGCCAAAAAGTAATAAGAAATCTGCGCTTTTTTCCGGTGTCTTCTGTGAAAAGAGCGCTTTTTCTTTGAAAAATTTAAAAAGATGCTGACAGCACCTTGCAAAGGTAATGGATAATGAGGTATAATACCGTTGGCAAAAATTTTGCTGAAATTTATATTGTGAGGTGCTATGATATGGCATACGAAGTTACCAAAGACAGTATCATCGGTGATATTTTGGATTACGATCCGACCACCGCGGAATATTTTCTGAATATGGGAATGCATTGTTTGGGTTGCCCCTCTGCCCGCGGCGAGAGTTTGGAGATGGCTTGCAGCGTTCACGGTGTCCCGGTTGAGGATCTGGTGGAACAGTTGAACGAACACTTTGCCTGAGAAGGCGTAAATTCCGACCCACAGGCCTGAATGCTCTGTGGGTCTTTTTCTTGAAAATTCGAAAGGGGGAGGCAGGATGCAACAACTGGATCGTCGGTTACAGACGGTTTTTTCTATGGTGCGAACAGGGAAGATCGTTGCAGACGTCGGAACCGATCACGGATATCTTTCTGCCGCCCTGTTGGAACAAAAAAAATGCCCCAAAGTATATGCCTGTGATATCAACGAAGGGCCACTGAAATCCGCTGTTGGAACTTTGTCTGCTTTTGAACCTTCCTCCTGGCGTGCCATTCTTTCCGATGGGCTGGAACAGGTCCCGGCAGATGCGGAAGATCTGGTAATCGCCGGAATGGGCGGCGAGGTAATCGCCGGAATTTTGGAACGGGGAAAACGGTTTTTTTGCCCCGAGAAAAGATGGATTCTGCAGCCGCAGTCCAAACACGAAAAACTTCGCACCTATCTTGCCCAAAACGGATTCTTGATTGAAAAAGAACAGGCTGTTACGGAACGGGAGAAAATCTATACCGTGATGCTTTGTTCCTACACCGGCGAAAAAAGAAGCGTCGGGGAAGCAAAGGCATGGTTCGGCGAACATTTACAGAACAAAACCGATCCGGAAAGTGCCGCTTATTTGGAAAAACGAGCCGCTCTGCTCATACAAATGATCGACGGATCTTCCCGGGCGCAGCACCTTTCGGAAGAAGATCGGAAAAAATTGGAAAAAGCACAGCGAATTTTAAAAGAATATCAAACCCTTTCTTTTTCGCTTTGACAGGAGGAGAAACCATGAAAATTCGGGATTTGTTGACAAAGCTGGATCAGATTGCCCCTTTTTCTTCCGCAGAAGAATGGGACAATGTGGGCCTTTTGGTGGGGGATGAAGAAAGGGAAGTTGAAACGGTTCTTCTGGCCACCGATTGCACCAAAAGAACCTTGGAATTCGCAAAGGAACAGGGCGCTGAGGTGATTTTAACCCATCATCCGCTGATTTTTCATGCCATCAAAAAACTGACTTCTGAAAGTTTTCCTTTTCAGCTTGCATCTGCCGGAATCGCGGTGATTGGATATCACACCAACTGGGACAAGGCGGAAGGCGGCGTAGACGACACGTTGGCCCGTCTTATTCAGATGGAAGAGGCCACCGTTTTGGATGACGAAGGCTTTGGTCGTATCGGTATTTTTACACAACCCACCACCGCACAGGAGTTGGCACTTTCTTTGAAAAGTCAGCTAAAAGATGCGCCGGTTCGTCTTTATGGACCGGCAGAAAAAACAATCAAACGGCCTGCTTCTCTTTGCGGTTGCGGGGAATCGGGGCTTCAGACTGCTCTGAATGCCGATGCAGACTGTATCATCACCGGTGAAATGCGATTTGCCTATTTGATGGATGCTTTGCGTCAGGATGTTCCGGTGATCCTTTTGGGACACGGCGAGAGCGAACGGCCCGCTATGGCGGCGTTGCAAGTGACATTGGCTGCCACCTTCCCGAACACCATCTTCCTAATGGATGACAAGGAATATGACTTGACGGTTTTATGATTGTTTTTGAGAGCCAAATCCAAGAAAAGGAACAAGAATTATGGCATTTGACGGCCTTTGTCTGCACTTTCTGATCGAGGAACTGAAAGAATCACTGCTCGATACCAAAATTGAAAAGATCCATCAGCCGGCACGGGATGAATTTTTGTTTGTGTTGAAAGGAGGCGGCCAACGGGGCGGCAGATTATATCTCTGCACCAATGCCTCTTGCGCCCGCATCTGTTTGACAGACAGAGAAATTGTCAACCCGAAAGAGCCTCCCGGCTTTTGTATGCTTCTTCGCAAGAAACTGCGCAGCGCCCGTTTGATCGATATTCGTCAGGCCGGGTTGGATCGGATTGTGATATTGGAATTTGAAGGGCGAAATGAAATGGGCGATTTGGTTGTTTTCCGTCTGATCGCTGAATTGATGGGTCGCCATTCCAATTTGATCTTGACCGACGAAACGGGCACGATCATTGACAGCGCAAAGCATGTGGATGCTTTGATGAGTGCCAAGCGGCAAATTTTGCCCCATCTGGAATATCTTCTTCCGCCGACCGGAAAAAAATATGATCTTCGGGAGAAAGCACCGGAATTTTTGGCAGATTTGATTTTGAAAGAGGAAAATAAATCTCTGCAAAAGGCAATTCTTTCGGTTTTGGACGGTTTTTCTCCGGCGGTTGCCCGGGAGCTCGCCCTTTTTGTCGATCCGGAAGAAAAAGGGCTTTCCGAAGTTCCGGATGCCAAGGAACGGTTGGTCTTTTATTTGACCCATCTGACCGACCGTTTGAAAAACGCCGATGCGACCCCTTGTCTGTTTGCCGAAGCAGGGGGGATGCCGAAAGAACTCTCTTTTTTGCCGCTGAAACAGTTTGCGGGCGCTTATGAGAAAAAGGAATATGAGAGTTTCTCTGCCCTTTTGGAGGCCTTTTACGCCGAAAAGAGCCTTGCTGAGCGCATTCGTCAGCGGGCAGGCGATCTGCTCCAATGGGTGCAATCTGCCATCAGCCGCACTGAAAAGAAATTATCGTTGCAGCAGATGGAACTGCTTGCCTGTAAAGATCGTGAAGAAAATCGGATTAGCGGTGATTTGATCTCGGCCAATCTTTATCGGATGCAAAAAGGGGAAGCCCTTTTGGAAGCAGAAGATTTTTATAATGAAAACCAAATGCGCCGCATCAAATTGGATCCGCTTTTAACCCCTGCACAAAATGCGCAGGCCTATTATAAAAAATATAAGAAGGCGGCAACCGCCGAAAAAACCCTTGCGGTGCAAATTGAAAAAGGGGAAGAGGAGTTGGATTATCTTCTTTCGGTGCAAGAGAGCCTTTTGCGGGCCGAGTCTGAAGATGAACTTTCCGAAATCCGCCAGGAATTGAGCGATGCCGGTTATTTCAAAAAGCGTGCAAAAGGGGCAAAGACCACTGCCACAAAACCTTTGACCTTTCGTTCTTCCGATGGCTTTTTGATCTGTGTCGGCCGCAACAATCTGCAAAATGATAAACTGACGCTGAAAACAGCAGGAAAAGAGGATATCTGGTTCCATACCAAAGGAATCCACGGTGCCCACACTGTTTTGTTCACAGAAGGGAAGATTGTTCCCGAACGCAGTTTGCAGGAGGCCGCAATTCTGGCCGCCTATCACAGCAAGGGCAAACATTCCTCTTCGGTGCCGGTGGATTACTGCCCCATCCGCGAGGTGAAAAAGCCTTCCGGCGCAAAACCGGGCAAGGTGATCTATGAGCATTATAAAACCTTGTATGTGACGCCGGATGCCGAGGCGATACAGCGCTTGAAAGACTGACCGGAAAAAATTATGATCGGATGTTACAAAAAAAGAGCAATATTTTTGTGAAAAATTCAGAAAAAGACTTGCATTTTTTGAAATAGTATGCTAAAATCCCTTGGTGTTTGATCTTGAACCGTCGGAGCAGTATGCTCTGAAGGGGTTTGATGTTGCAAACCAACATGAAAGCAGTCGGTCCGCTGAACCGGGAATCGAGTTGTATGAACGGCTGTAAATTTTAAGGAGGATATCAAACATGGATATCTTGACTGCATTTACCAAGGACCAGCTGAAAGAACAGAAGCCTGTCATCCACGTGGGTGACACCGTTCGTGTTGACGTTCGCATCAAGGAAGGCGAACGTGAGCGTATCCAGGCCTTTGAAGGCACTGTGATCGCCAAGAAGCACGGCGGCGTGCAGGAAACCTTTACCGTCCGTCGCGTCTCTCACGGCGTGGGTGTGGAACGTGTGTTCCCCGTTCATTCTCCCAATGTTTCCGCTGTGACCGTGATCCGCAAGGGCTCCGTCCGCAGAAGCAAGCTCTATTATCTGCGTGGCCGTGTGGGTAAGGCTGCTAAGGTTAAGGAATCTCTGTAATCAGTATTGTCATCCGGTAGTCAAAAGAGAGAGCAGGAAACTGTTCTCTCTTTTTCCCCATTATAACCGAATTTTCTCTGAAGGGAGGGTCAGAGGTGACCCTGCGTTCTGAAAAAAACGAGTCCAGCGAGCGCTGCAATCTCAAATCCGAACTCTATGAATGGTTTGAAGCGGTTGTGTTTGCGGTGGTGGCTGTTGTTCTGATCTTCACCTTTGTCTTCCGGGTGGTGGGAGTGGAGGGCGAATCCATGAAGGATACGCTGAACATCCAATATGTTCGAAATGTCAACGAGGTGGAAGATCGGCTGATCATTACCAAGTTCTTTTATACTCCCAAGAAGGGGGACATTGTGGTTGCCGCGCTGCCCGATCAATCTCCCATTATCAAACGGGTGATCGCAACCGAAGGGGATACTGTTCGGATTGATGAGGCGACCGGTGAGGTTTACATCCGGGAAAAAGGGGCCTCAAAAGAATACCTTTTGGACGAACCTTATGTGTTGGACGAGGAATATATGCCCTCCAGCGCCTATAATGTAGGGCCCATCACCATTCCGGAAAACTGTGTCTTTCTGCTTGGCGACAATCGGAACAATTCAAAAGACAGTCGGTTTTCCGTGATTGGCTGTGTAGACGAAAAGTATATCATCGGAAAGGCCATTTTCCGGATCTATCCCTTTGACCGGATCGGCACATTATATGATTAAATCATAAGCCTCCGGAACCCATTCCGGGGGCTTTTTCTGTCGTTTTGATTCATTTTTGATCCACTTTTCAAGGAGGCGAATATTATGGCTGAACAAAGCAAGACCATTCAATGGTTCCCCGGCCATATGGCCAAAACCCGTCGAATGATCAAAGAAAATCTTTCTCTGGTTGATGTTGTTGTTGAGATTTGTGATGCCCGCATTCCTTACAGCAGCCGAAACCCGGAAATGGACAGTCTGACAAACACAAAACCCCGTGTTCTGCTTTTGAACAAGGCTGACCTTGCCGATGAACAGATCACCACACGCTGGATCCGGTATTTTTCCCAAAAAGGAATCACCGCCTTGGCCATCGATTGCAAATCGGGCAGACAACTGCAAAAAGTGCTTCCTGCGGCGGCGGAAGCAGCAAAAGAAGTGCTCGCAAAGCGAAAAGAAAAGGGAATGAACACCTCTGTTTTGCGAATAATGGTGGTCGGGATTCCCAATGTGGGAAAATCCACTTTAATCAACCGTCTTGCAGGCAGCAAACGGGCCAAAACAGAAGACCGCCCCGGTGTGACCCGCGGAAAACAGTGGGTTCATTTGCAAGACGGCAGCGAACTTTTGGATATGCCCGGTGTTCTTTGGCCCAAATTCGAAGATCAGGGTGTTGGCAGAAACCTGGCTTTGACCGGCGCCATCAAGGATCAGATGTTGGATGTTGAAGAACTGGCGATGAGCCTGTTGGAACTCCT
>JAFQMB010000151.1 GCA_017421095.1 Oscillospiraceae bacterium | reverse complement strand
TGGGCGTGATTCTGGGCGGCGTCATCTATTATGTGGTTTATCAGACGGTGATCTTCCTGGGTCTGGATACCGACCTTTTGAAGATGTTCTCTGCCATTGTGGTGGCGATTTTCCTGGCATTCCCCTATCTGAAAAAGAAATATTTTTCCAAACCGGTGAAAAAACAGAGCAAGGAGGTGGCCAAAAATGCTTGAAATCCAAGGCGTAACCAAGATCTTTCATCCGGGAACCGTGAATGAAAAGGTGGCCATCGACGAACTCTCCCTCACCTTGAATGACGGCGATTTTGTGACGGTGATCGGCGGTAACGGTGCCGGGAAATCCACCCTTTTGAATCTGATTGCCGGCAGTTATACCCCGGATGAAGGAAAGATTTTCATCGATGGCAACAATGTGACCAAACTGCCCGAATATCGCCGGGCCAAGTTCATCGGGCGGGTCTTCCAGGATCCTATGGTGGGCACCGCGGCGGATATGTGGATCGAAGAAAATATGGCATTGGCCAATCAAAGAGGGAAGACCCGCGGCCTTTCCTGGGCCATTTCCCAGGAAGATCGGGCCTATTATAAAGAACTGCTCTCTTCGTTGGATCTGGATCTGGAAAGCCGACTTTCTACCAAGGTAGGGCTTCTTTCCGGCGGCCAGCGCCAGGCGATCACCCTTTTGATGGCTTCCATGAATCATCCCAAACTCCTTTTGCTGGATGAACATACTGCCGCCCTGGATCCCAAAACGGCAGCCAAGGTGTTGGAAATCACTCAGCGGATTGTGGAAACCGAGAAGCTGACCACCTTGATGATCACCCATAATATGAAAGACGCCATTGCCATCGGCAACCGGCTGATTATGATGAACAACGGCAAGATCATTTATGATATCAGCGGCGAGGAGAAGAAAAACCTGACCGTTGCCACTCTGATGGAACTCTTCGCCAAAGCCGCCAACGGCGATTTGGCAAACGATCGGATGTTGCTTGGATAATCACAAACCCCCGCGCACAGCGCGGGGGTTTGGTTTTCTAAATCCGTCAACTTGAGATGGGCGATTAAGAATTGCAGGGAAAGGGTTATTTTTGCCGCAGATGTTTGGCCATAAATGCGCAATAGGTTTTGACATACTCTTCCGGCGCCAAATAGATGCTCAGCCCGTGTCCGGCTCCTGCCACCGGGAAGAAGATCAGATCTTCTTTTTTGGTTTTTTCGGCCATTCTTTTGCTCATGGAAAAGGGAACAAAATCATCTGCCATCCCGTGGATGAGCAAAACCGGAATGGGACAGCGGTCAAGCGCCGCCATCGGGCTGTCAGAGGAGGGATCAAATCTGCCGATCAGACGGGCAGAAATCCGCATCAGAGGATAAACAAATTCAGGCAGATGCCGCTTTTTCAGTTCGCTGCGCAGAATCTCTTCGGGAGAAGAATACGGGCAGTCGGCCACAATGCATTTGACACAATCGGGCAGTCTTGCATCCCCGCCGGCCATCAGCGCGGTTGCCGCCCCCATGGAAATGCCCGAAAAAGCAACGGGGATTTCCTGACCCAGCCGCTTTTGCACTTCCTCTGCCCAAAGGATCAGATCCTCTTTTTCTTTGATTCCGAAACCAATGGTGTGTCCGCCGCTTTCGCCGTGAGCCCGAAGGTCCACCACCAGCGAATTGAATCCCAATTTCCGCACCATATGGAAGCCGCCGCTGGCATCCCGAAAGGAACTGCTTTTATATCCGTGAACCAAAATGATCACCGGCGCGCCGGGAACATTTTCGTAATAGCGGGCCGAAAGACTTACCCCATCATTTGCTTTGATCTGCCAAACCGCAAAGGCGTGTTGCTGCATGGCCAACACGTTTTTTTGCAGTTCCGCCCGATAAGGATCATATTCCTTGCCGGGAGGAAGCCCCAGATCTTCGGAGCATCGCTTTTTACTTCCCCAAAAAGCCTGTTCATAGATCCAGAAAAGGATCAGAAAAAAGAACAGCAACAGCAGGGAAAGCAAAATCAGCCAGACCATCTTCATTTCGCCTCCAAAAAGCAAAAATAACAGGACCATCCTAATCCTTTTTTGGAGGATTGTCAAGAAAAAACGCCGATACCCCGGCCTGTTTTCCGCTTTTGTGCCGTCCCAAGAGAATTTTTTTATATTTTTTTCAGTTTCCAAGAGAATAACACTTGATTTTTCCTTCGCAATCCGTTATAATCATATGCAGTTCGCCGGTGTGATGGAATTGGCAGACGTGACGGACTCAAAATCCGTTGATGGCGACATCGTGTGGGTTCGAGTCCCACCACCGGCACCATATCAGCACGATGGTTTTGATACGAAACCATCGTGCTTTTTCTATATTGATTGATATTTACACAGCAAGTTGATACAATCTATTCGATAAACTTGAATTTAGCGGTATATTTTCACTCTACCAACGGTTTACTTCTCCTCACTAAACCAATGGTAGGTGTATTTA
>JAFQMB010000150.1 GCA_017421095.1 Oscillospiraceae bacterium | reverse complement strand
CATAACTTTTATCACAGGTATAACGACCGTCCTCATTTTGGGTCACAGCAACATAAAAGGCTTTGGCACTGTTATCTTCTGCCAGTTTGACTGCAAATTCTTCTTCTGTTCCTGCAAACCCGCCATCTTTGGCAGTCTCATAGGCAGATTTCCCGGCAACGCCGGCAGCTCCTTGCTCCCCTTGAACACCCGGGTCGCCCTTATCGCCCTTTTCACCCTGAATGCCCTGTTCGCCTTGTTCACCGGGATCCCCTTTGTCCCCTTTGGCGCCGGGATCCCCTTTGTCACCCTTTTCACCCTTGTCGCCTTTTGCGCCTTGCGGGCCGGTTTCTCCCGGCTCGCCCTTTGCGCCTTTTTTGCCGTTTTTTACCGAGAATTGACTCTTGTTTCCGTCGCTCAGTGTCACTGTCACCAAATTGATTCCGCCGTCTTCACCGCTGACCACCGTCTGTTGCACCTGAGTGATTCCGACCCCGTCCGCCCCCTTCTCGCCCACAGGGAGAACAAAATCCAGCGGAACAACAGGAGCCATAGAAGGTTTGGTTCCGTGAAAAGCAATACGAATCACCCCCGCTTCCGGTTGGGAAACATCGGGAATATAAAAGCCACCGTCTTCCCCTTTCAAACCGGAAAAGGGCATCCACTGGCCGTTGGAGGCCAAAATCCGCAAAGAAGCATCCGCCTTGGGGGCAGGAACGAATCCTGCAGACCCGTCTTTTTCGGCATCTGCACCGCTAAAAATGTCATAGTCCATGGAAGCGGCATCCATCTCAATCTGCAAAATCACCTCATCGGCAACCGTCTGTTCCTTCAAAATTTCCGACATTTTCTCATCTCTCCTTTCAAGGTTCCGGCAGAACACATCTCAAACACCGCCACCGCCGGTTTTTTGCTTCCGATCTGAGGAAAAACCTCACCGTAAAGCAATTTTCTGGCGGGCAGGATGGCGGTTTCTTCCCCCGTCAGAGTCACCGTAAAAGCCCCCTCCTCCGACCGAAAGACTATCTCGCCGGGATAAGCCTTTGTCAGCAAAACAGGAGCATTTCTGTCAGCAGAATCTTTGATGATCAATTCCAGCGCGGTGATGGTCTCCGTATTGATTCCGGGAATCCGGATTTTCAAATGCTTATCACAACCGGGTTTGATTTTGATCATTCTCTCTCCTCCTTTTCTCAAAGTTCAATCAAGCCGTCTTCCGGCACCTCAGGCAAAACCGAAGAACGGCAGGTATCAAAGGTCACCGTATATTTCATATCCCCCTCGCTGGCCGGCACCGGTTCCCATGCAAAATCGCTGATCACACATATTTCATCAAAAGCCAGATAAGGGCATTTCACCTGCATCACCGTCTGATGTTTCAAAAGGGCCCGCAGCACCATCACCAAAATTCGGGGCTGAAGATATTGCGTCTTGTCTGCCAGTCTGGCGTCATAGTCATGAAAGGGCATCACCCCCTCCACCGTCACCTTTTCGTTGGTCACAGGCAGATCCTGCTCTCCGTGACCGTCTGCAAAAGAAATCTGTCCGGTGGTGCTCACCGCCTTTCCCCGCACCGCGGTGGGAGAAGACAGATAAAACATCTGCCCCATCGTCTCGATGGAAAAGGAAAAGGGCTCGTAATAAAGCAGTTCTGCTCGGCTCATCTTGTTTTCCCTCCTTTTTTCAGGCAATAAAAAAGCACCCTTTTCTAAAAAAGGATGCTTGCCTTTATTTTTTTGCATCAAAAAGACCCTTCCTCCGGCAAGAGAAAGGGCCATTTGGATTATTGGATCATTTTTTTATTCTTCGCTTCCGGCGGCATCTTCCACACTGGGAGCAGCTTCCACAGCACTGGCTTCCACCAAATTTTTGGCCTCTTCCAAATCTTCTTGGGTCAAAACGGTACCAAAAGTGGCTTCTTCCAAAGCTTGCGTGTCCAGTTCCTCTTCCACAGCGTTATCCTTCTTGCAAAGGAGGTTGGCCGCAGCGCACAAAAGGCTGATCTGGAAGCCGTAAGTCAACAAAGGCTCCACCACCAAACCGATATAGCTGAGTTTGGTCTCGGCAGACAAAGCAGAGAAGGTATAGGTCTTCAAATAGTCCAAAAAGGTCACCACATTTTGAGCCAACACCACAAAACCGTAAACAAAGGTTACGGCAGCCAGCGCATAAAGCACATAAACAATTCCGGGAGTCTTATTCTTTTTCATGGTTATCATCCACCTTTTCTCCAACGGCTCTCTTTCAATCAAGAAGTCCGTTGGCATTCATTTGATCGTCATTTAGCATATCAAATTTCCCACCAAATGTCAATGCCGACCGACCAGCTCTTTTTCAACCAATCCGAACACTCCGCCTTTTTTATGCTCCAAAAGAGGCCTGCAACTTTAATTTGGTGATGTGTTTCCCCGAAAACAGCTGTTGCTCCACCCTTGTCACATATCCCTGAAAACGGACATTCAGCAGCGGCAACACCACCGAAAGATGATCGCCGATCCGTCTGTTCCAATCGCCCGCCATCTCGATTTCCAGGCTTTTTTGCTCCTGCGCCAGATGAAAAATCTGTGCATCTCCGTAAAGACGAAGAACATCGGTTGTCAAAGGGCTGCCCAGTATCTGGGTTTCCTGCAAAACACCCCAACGTGCCATCCCGTTTTCCGATGCAACCTGCACCGTCTCTTCGCCATAAATCAGCCGAAGCCGGGTTCTCACTGCCTCGTCACGCTCCGAAAGAGTTGCCCGATGAATCATCTCCACCGGGATTGTCACTGCATCAGCCGAGGCAAAGGTGGAAAAATGAAGATTCTCTCCCTCACAGCGCAAAAGAATCTGCTCTCCTGTCAAAATCTTATGCTCGGCAATCAAATCTTCCAACATGGTGGCATATTGCTTCACCCTGTCGTCCCCGCCGGAAAGAGTCACCCCCGAGGTAATCAGACTGCAACCGCCCGAAAGGTTCGTCTTTGCCAAAATCTCTCCTGCAGCCGAGGCAAAATCTCCGGCCGAAAAGGTTGCCGCATCCGAATAATGTAAAAATCTTCTTACATCTTTTGCAAAAACCGTTCGTGTCACACGCCCTTTGTCCAATCCGAAAGAAACTGCCGTGATCCTGCCGCAAAAGTTTTCGCCGCCCTTTGTCAGCAAGCGGAGTTTTTCCCCCGTTTTCAACTCTTCTTTGCCGATCAGTTCCATCTGCAATTCCCCCGGCAAAAGACCGCATCCCTCCTGATGCAAAAGCCGGATAACCTTTCCGGAAAGTTCCAACCGACTGCCGTCGTTCTTTTCCAAAAACAACTGCCAATCCATCTTATGCCTCCTCTCCGGTCAAGGGCGTTTCAAAGCGCAGCGTAAAACTGCCGCTGACCGTGATCCCCTTGGCGTCAATAGCGCATTTGATGTTCTGTCCCCAACAGGCCAGATCCCCTTCCCGAACCTCAACCACCCGCAACAGTTCGACCATTCGTTCCGCCTTCTGCATCATGGTTTCATAATCGGTCTCCTCTGCCGGATGCGGAATGCAATAAGAAAGTTCCGTTTCAAAGGTGAGCAAAAAGCCGGCAAAACTCCGTTCCGTCCGTGTTTTCAAAGCCTGCACAAAAAAATAAGGATTGCTCTGCTGATGGATTACCCGTTCCAAACAGACAATCGGTTTTTTGCCTGTTTCCTCTGTAAATTCCGTCACCACCGATTTCGCCAGCGCCCGAACCAAAAGTTCCGCCACACACTCTGCCTTTTTCATCCCCACTCCCTCCTTTATCAGATCAATCGTTCATTGGTCACCAACAGTTCCAGATGGGTGGCATAATAGGCCGCCTTCTGCACCACCCCGGTATACAAATGGGTCAAAGACCGGCCGAGATTTTTTTCACAACTCACCCGATCCCCGATCACCACCGTCACCTCAGGGGAGCAGATGATTCGAAACTGTTCATAACCCGGTCTGTTTGCCACCAAACTTTTGTTTTTGGTGGCCAGATTAAAAAGCCCATCTGCCGAACAGATCAAACAGGGCACCGAAGAAAAGGTTGCCTGCTGGGGATACGCCGAGCGGCAATATCCGTCCCCGTCCGTTTCCGCCTGGCCTCTGAAAACCGAAAAGCGATCGGTATAAAAGATTTTTTTGGCGGCTTCCCGCAGTTTTTTCTCTGCACCGATCATCCAAACAACCCCTTCCGATAGAGGTTCAAAACCAACCGATACTGTCTGTAAATCTCTGCTTCGGTGTTTGCAAAGGAAACAGAAACATTGCCCATCTTCAAACCGGAAATCCCTTGTTCCCCCAAAGAAGCCTGATACAAAGCACAGATCATATTGCCGCAGATCACCTCAAGGGGACCGCAAAGGCTCTCCACCCCGCAATAGTTTCGCACATATTCCTCCACCCGCGGCATCAAAAAAGCCAGCATCTCATCCGGTTCGGTCATTTCCAACCGCCGCAGAATATATTCCTCCATATTCATTTGCCGCACCTCCGTTTTGGCAAAGGGAAAGGCAGCCCCCTTTCGAAGGCTGCCTTTCCACACTCTTTTTTCTTGTAAATCAGCCCAACACACGGCAGGCCAGCTCGGGATACAGGGTCACAAAACCATACAGAATATCCACGCTCATGGTCTGCTGCTTGGTGTTCATATCGTATCCGATGGTCACACGGAGGGGCAGTCCTTCGTATTCCACCAGGTAACTTTCCACCCCTCTGGCAGGCTCCAAAGGACGGGTAACAAAGGCAAAGGCGTTCTTCTGGAAGGCCAGGTTGGCGGTATAAACGGCGGTCACCTCACAAATGCTGCCGGAATTCACATCCCCCATCAAAGGCTGTTTCAGTTCCAAAGTTACCGTTTCATCGGAAGAAGAAACCTGAACCCCCTTGGCAACACAATAGCCCACACCGTCGATCACAATGCGATCCCCCTCGGTAAGGCTCTTGCCGCCGGTCAGAGTAACAGAAATCTTCTGATCGCCCTTTGCAGCAGCTGCCTTCAGGGTCACCGCGCTGACAGCAGTCTCTTTGTGGGGCACAGAAGGGCTCATAAAGTTTTCCACCCCCAACACACGGCCGATGCTTCCTTCCCGCAGCGCCTTGGTGGAACCGCTCTTTTCCGCATTGATCACGCCCTCCAGCAGCTGCAGATTGCTCATCGCCTCGGGGTCCCAAACGGCAAAACGGTCTGCAAAGGGGGCCTTGTTCTTGTTGAGTTCCTTCACCGCCTTGGCAAAGATGCTCATATCACCGGGGGCAACGCCGGCTTCCCCCAGTTCGT
>JAFQMB010000149.1 GCA_017421095.1 Oscillospiraceae bacterium | reverse complement strand
CAAATATTTCATCAGGTGTTCCCTGCTCCATGATTACGCCTTCATCCATAAACAAAACTCTGGTGGCAACCTCTCTGGCAAAGCCCATTTCATGGGTGACCACCACCATTGTCATACCGGAATCGGCCAATTCTTTCATCAATTCCAACACTTCACCCACCATTTCGGGATCCAATGCGCTGGTGGGTTCATCAAAAAGCATCACTTCCGGATTCATTGCCAAAGCACGCACAATGGCAATTCGCTGTTTTTGTCCGCCGGAAATATTGGAAGGGTATTGATTGGCTTTGTCTGCCAAACCAATTCGCTTCAAAAGGCCCATTGCCTGTTCTTCGGCCTCTTCTTTACTCTTTTTCAAAAGGGTGATATGTGCAAGGGTAATATTCTCCAATACCGTCAGATGAGAAAACAGATTGAAATGCTGAAACACCATCCCCATCTTTCTGCGCAAAAGATCGATATCGCATTTGGGGTTTGTAATCTCATCTTCACCGAAATAAATCTTGCCGGAGGTAGGAATCTCCAACAGATTCAAACAGCGCAAAAAGGTGGATTTTCCCGATCCGGAGGGGCCGACAATGACCACCTTTTCCCCTTTATAAATGGTTTCATCAATGCTTTTGAGCACCTTGAGGCGACTGTTGTCCGGATTTTCTGCCGTTTTGCCTGTTTTCCCGAGATGAAACATTTTTGGCTTTTTTCTGCCTGCTTCCCCAGGACGAGCAAATTCCTTACAAAGCCCTTCCACCCGGATGATAGGCTCGGCTACAGCAAAAATTTTATCTTCCATGTTGCAGCCTCCCTTCCAGCTTGCGCACCAAATAACTAAGCAGCATCACGATTACCAAATAGATCAGTGCCACCGCAAACAGTGGCAGATAAGGATCATAGGTGATACTGCGGATGATATCCCCGCCCTTGGAGAGGTCTTCAATGGCAATATATCCGGCCACCGAGGTTTCTTTTAAAAGAGAGATAAATTCATTACAAAGGGAGGGCAGTGAGTTTCGAAATGCCTGGGGAATGATGATTTTTGTCATGGTAGTGCCAAAAGAAAGGCCCAGACTTCTTCCTGCTTCCATCTGTCCCTGATCAATACTTTCAATTCCGCCGCGAACAATCTCAGCCACATAAGCGCCGGAGTTCAGGCCAAAGGCCAAAACCGCAACCAACAGTTTGTTGTTCCAGGAAGCAAAAATGATATAATAGGTAATCATCAACTGCACCACAACCGGCGTGCCGCGCACCACAGTGATGTAAACCTGGCAGATGGCGTTCAAAAGCCACATAAAGGGCCCAGGCCTGCGCTCAGAAAGTTTGGCTTTATCATAAGTAGAACGAACGATGGCCACAACAAACCCGATCGCAATACCCAAAATCGCCGCAAAGAAGGTGATCAACAGGGTGTTCATCAAACCGTCTGTCAGCCATTTCCAGCGGTCATCTTCGATGAAATTTCGATGGAAATCAAACAAAAATTTTTCCCACATAAAAAGTCCCTTTCACACAAGAGTCACTGAGACCGCCAAAGCAGCCTCAGTGACTTGGAATTGAATGATTCGGTTTCACCAAAAACCTTATTTGACTCTGACGATGATGACCTGCTTGGCGGTGGCATAAGGATCAGAGAAATCCACACTCTTCAAACGGTCTTCGGTCACGGTCATACCGGCCACACCGATGTCAGCCTTCCCGGTTTCCACAGCGGTCAAAATGGCATCGAAATCCATATTCTCAATGACCAGTTCCATCCCCAGGATATCAGCAATGGCCTGTGCCATTTCGGCATCGATACCAACGATTTTGCCGCCTTCCATAAATTCATAAGGGGGGAATTCCGCATTGGTGGCCATCTTCAAAGTGCCGTTGGAACGATCCACATTTGCAGGAGAAACGTAAGGGCAGGTTCCCTTGGTGCTGTCGCCAATATAATTGTTCACGATCTGCTGCAGAGTGCCGTTATCTTTCAGTTGCTTCAAAGCGGCATTGATCTTATCCTTCAGATCGGTGTTACCCTTTTTGATGGCAATGGCGTATTCTTCCTCTGCAAAAGGTTCTTCCAGGATCTTCAGATCAGGGTTGGAAGAGATAAAAGCTTTAGCGGGCTCATTATCGATGATCACACAGTCAACCTTTCCCTGCTTCAAAGAGAGAACAGCATCAGCGCCCTTTTTATAACGCTCGATGGTGGCCAGGTTGCCGTTGGCATCGGCAAGATCTTCATCCTCTTCATAGTCACTGGCATAAATATCGCCGGTGGTGCCAAGCTGCACCGCAATGGTTTTGCCGTTCAGGTCGTCAATGGAAAACACCGAGTTGGGCTTCACACCGCAACTGCAGAGCATCACCGTAAGCATCAAAACCGCCAAAACAGCAGCAATCATTTTTTTCATTGTTCGTCAGTCCTTTCAAAAAGAATGAATGCAGTATAACACGCTGTGAATAAATATGCAAGCCTTTTTAGAAAAATTCCTGATATTTTCTGATATTTTTCATAGATTCTCTGTATATTTTCGCTTATATTGTGAATTATTCATCCTTTTAT
>JAFQMB010000148.1 GCA_017421095.1 Oscillospiraceae bacterium | reverse complement strand
TTTTGGCTGGTGCCGCTCTTGCCGCCGATGGAATAACCGGAGACCGCAGCATTCTTACCGCCGTAACTTTCCACATTCTTTTTCAGAATCTCTCTGAGGGTGGCACTGGTGTTTTCACTGATCACCTGACGCTTGAGCACCGAATCCACCGTTTCCACCACACTGCCGTTATCCTTGATCATCTGGGCGACGATCTGGGGTTCATAAAGATAGCCGCCGTTGATGGCCGCACAACAGGCGGTGATCATCTGCACCGGGGTTACCTTGATGGTTTGACCGAACGCGTTACTGGAAAGGTCATAGATGGTGAAACTTTCATGTCCCACCATACCGGCCTCGCCGGGCAGATCGATGCCGGTTTTTTTGCCGTTTTCAAAGCCGAAGGCTTCCAAATACTGGGCAAATTTGGTGGCACCCAGACGGTGAGCGATTTCGATGAACACCGGGTTGCAGGAGTTGCCCATAGCGGCAGTGAAATCTTCATCCCCGTGGCCGGTGGTCACATGGCAATTATAACGCCAAACTCCCACCTGACGAAAACCGGGACAGTTAAAGTGCTCCGTGGGGGTGACCACCTGTTCTTCCAAACAGGCAGCCGCGGTGATGATTTTGAAAACGCTGCCGGGTTCATAAAGATCCGAAACCGCCTTGTTTCGCCATTGTTTGTTTTGTGCGGCGGAAAGAGCGGTCGGATAAGAATCGGGGTCACTTTCTTTTATGGCTTCCAACTCGGCCAAAACCTTTTCGTCGGTAATCACAAAGGGTTGGTTGGGATCATAGTTTGACATGGTGGCCATTCCCAAAATTTTCCCGGTATCCACCTCCATAATAATGCCGCAGATCTTTTGCTGGATGCCATATTCTTCCACAGCGGAGGAGAGATATTTTTCCAGATAATACTGGATATTCTGGTCCAGAGAAAGAACCAAACCGTCGCCGTCAATGGCGGGATAAACCTGTTCGTATTTGGAGGGCATATCGGCATTCACCGCATTTTTGGCCGAAATCTGCCGGCCGGGGGTGCCCTTCAAAATGCTGTCATACCAATATTCAATGCCTGCAAGCCCCTGGTTATCGGTTCCGGTGAAGCCCAAAACAGAAGAGGCAAGTGTTCCCTGGGGGTAAAAGCGCTTGGTATCTTCGGTGAGATAAAGGCCTTTGATGCCCTCTTCGCTGATAAACTGACGGATGCGCTCGGCCACATCGCTTTCCACCTTGCCCTTGACCCGGGCATACTGGACATTTTGGGTGGTTTTTTGATAGATGCTCTCTGCATCCAACCCTAAAATTTCAGCCAGTGTATCGGCAATCAATTGCCTTTGGGTTTCCGGCACCTGAACCGGCGCCAGATTGACCTCCCAAACGGTGCCGCTTTGGGCCAGCACTTTGCCGTTGATATCATAAATGGTTCCTCTGTTGGCCGGGATGGAAATGTCACTCAACTGCTGATTGGCAGCTTTGGTGGCATATTCTTCCCCTCTGACAAACTGGATATTGACCAAATTGGTCAGCAACAGACAGACAAACAAAAGCACCGCTGTTCCGATCCACCAAAACATTCTTTTTTTCATTCGGACCTCTGCGGTCCCCTTTGTCTGGAACAAGGCTGCTCCCCCTTTCTGCCGGTTTATCATCTTGATTTTGGCGCTGTTTCACATATATGTTTGCCGACGGAAAATAATGAAAACGGAAGCCGACACGAAGGCAGTTTTTGCTTCCTTTCCCGGCTCCCGTTTGATGTTTTAAGTTCAAAAATCAGGCACCAAAGACCGAAAGCAAACGGTCAAAGAAGCCCTTGACGGCGCCCAAGAAGCCACCGTCATCCTCGCCTGTGATGGTGATGGTGGTTCTGCATTCGCCGGTCAGATATTCCACCTGATATTGTTCCGGTTTGCAAAGACCCAGTTTTTCCTGAGCAAAAGCATCAATATTCTGAATGCTGAGCAGTTCTTCCAGTTCCACATCCAAAAGATTTTCGCGGCTCTGTGCATCCGCCAGGCTGGCTTCCTGCTCTTTGACCCTGGCTCTTGCCTCGGTAATCATGGCATTGTTGCCCACATTGATGGCCATCATGGAAAAGATCACCAGCGCCAACGCCAAGAATTTTGCAGGTTTAACCCGTTTTTTCGGACTGGGATTTTTGATCTGGCGAAGCTGGGGCGCCTTTTTGACTTCCTGTTTGGGTGCCGCACTGCTGCGGGTTTCAAACAATGAAAGATCATATGCGCTGCTGTCGTAAGCCATTGTGCTCATCCTTTCATTTAAAATTTATCCGGTGCTGCCTGAAGGCAAATTATAATTTTTCAATCACACGAAGTTTTGCGGTTCTGCTGCGGCTGTTTTCGGAAAGTTCCGTTTCGCAGGCGGTAACCGGCTTTTTATTGATCAAGCGGCCTCGCGGCTCTTTTCCGCACACACAAACCGGAAAATCCGGCGGACAGGTGCATCCGGTGCAAAAAGCGGCAAAGTGTTGTTTGGTGATTCTGTCTTCCAGAGAGTGGAAGGTGATGACCGCCATTCTTCCGCCGGGAGAAAGGGCTTCGAATCCGCTCTCCAGTGTTTCTTTCAACACCCCAAGTTCGTTGTTCACCGCAATCCGAAGAGCCTGGAAGGTGCGACGGGCAGGGTGCTTTTTTTCGGTTCGGGCGGCTTTGGTGGGAATCGCCTGCATCACGATCTCAGCCAGCCGGCCGGTGGTATCAATGGGAGATATTTCCCGCTCTCTGACAATGAATTTTGCAATCCGGGAAGCGAACTTTTCTTCGCTGTATTCTCTCAAGATCTCTGCTATCTCTCGCTCTTCCAACCGTTCCAGCAGTTCGGCGGCCGTTTCCCCCGCCTGGCTCATCCGCATATCCAACGGCGCATCGGTGTGATAGGAAAAACCTCTTGCCCCTTCATCCAGTTGATGGGAAGAAACCCCCAAATCCAAAAGGATGCCATCGGGGGCAGGCAGATCCAGCTCTTTCAAGATCTGCGGAAGACGGACAAAATTGCTGTGGACCAGTTTCACCCGATCACCAAAGGGGGCCAAATGCTCTCCGGCCGCTTTGATCGCATCGGGATCCTGGTCGATCCCCAAAAGAAGACCGTTTTTTAATTTAGCGGCAATCAACCCCGAATGGCCGCCACCGCCGCAGGTGCCGTCTACATAAAAGCCATCGGGCCGGATATGCAAAAGATCGATGGTTTCAGCCGCCAGAACGGGAGTATGTGAAAATTCCATCTGTCGGCTCCTTCCTATCGCATCAAATGTTAAGTTCTTCCATCATGGCAGTTACATCGGCAGCGGTCAAACCGGCCTGTCTGCGGTTCCATTCCTCTTCGTTCCAAATCTCGGCTCTTCTGCCGCAACCGCTGATCACCACATCTTTGTCGATGCCTGCATATTTTTTCAGATGGGCGGGCAGAATCACGCGGCCATTCTTATCAGGTTCCACATCAGCGGCACCGGAAAAGAAGAAATGCTGCAAAGCTTGTCCTTTTGCCATAGGCAGGGAGTTGAGCATCTCGGCCAACCGTTGAAATTCATCTTCCGGGAAGACAAACAGGCAACCGTTCAGCCCTTGGGTGATCACAAAATGTTCGCCCAACCGTTCTCTGAAGCGGAAAGGCACGCTGACCCGGTTCTTGGCATCCAGGCTGTGATTATATTGTCCGTAAAGATCCTGCATCATAAACAGCCTGTCCTCCTTTCCCGGGGAAGGAAATCGATGATTTTCAGAAAAGTTTTCCCACTTTTCCACACTCTTTTCCACAAAGCACCACTTTTTCCCACTTCGATGGAGTTATTATACCTTTTTTTCAATCTGTTTGCAAG
>JAFQMB010000147.1 GCA_017421095.1 Oscillospiraceae bacterium | reverse complement strand
CCGCGCATATAATAATCCTTGCCGCCTCTTGCTTCCACCAGCTTTTGGAACTTGGGTACAATCCGTTCCCAGCTTCCGTTGCCGGCATAGTCCACCCGATAGCGGTCGTGAATCTCTTTTCGGCCATCCAGGCTCAAAACCACATTGCTCATCTCTTTGTTGGCAAAGTCGATCACATCGTCGTCAATGAGCATTCCGTTTGTGGTCAAGGTGAAGCGGAAGTTCTCGTTTTTCTCTTTTTCGATGCTTCTGGCATAGGCCACCAGATCTTTTACCACGTCAAAGTTCATCAGCGGTTCGCCGCCGAAAAAGTCCACTTCCAGATTGCGCCGGCTGCCGGAATTTTCCACCAGAAAATCAAGCGCCCGTTTGCCAACCTCAAAACTCATTACCGCCCGTTCGCCGTGATATTTTCCCTGGCTGGCGAAACAATAGGCACAGTTGAGGTTACAGGTGTGTGCGATATGCAGACAGAGAGCCTTGACCACACCGGCCGTTTTTTCTTTCAATTTTCCGGCCATAGGCTCTAAATTATCGGGAGAAAAGAGCTTTCCCGCCTCTTTGAGGGCGAGAATCTGGTCATAACACTCCCGCACATCCGCTTCGCCGACCCCATCGCAGTTTGCAAATTTTTCACACACACGGGCGATCACTTCTTCTTTTTCGGTCTCTTCAAAAAGCGAGATGATCTCATAGGCCACCTCGTCCACCGCGTGAACCGATCCGGAACAAATATCCAACACAATGTGATACCCGCCCAACTGATATTGATGGATCATAATCCTTTCTTCCTCCACTCTGCCCGCAAAAGATTTTCAACCTGTCAAAGAAAACCTTCTCTTGCGCTTTTCTCATAAAAAATGCCGCCACAGGTGGCGGCATTCTTCGTGTTTTCTTTCTTATTTGCTCTCTTTGGTCTTGTTTTCACACTGCTGATTGGCAATGCCGCAACTGGTCTTGCAGGCAGACTGGCAAGAGGTCTGGCATTCGCCGCAGCCGCCGTTCTTGGCGCTTTCGCAAAGATTGCGGGTTTCAATGGTGGTAATATGCTTCATGGTTTTTCCCTCCGATTGTTCTTAAGGTTATTCACAATATAGCACAATCTGCCAGCAAAGTCAACGCCTCTTTTTTGCAAAATCCGAACAGAATCTGGTTTCTTTCTTTTTTGTTTCTAAAAAACTTCCCGTCAAAACAACGCCCTGCCGTTCGGCAGGGCGTTGATTGTTATTTCTGTTCGGTTTTTGGGACGGAAGCAATCTGTCCTCTTGCACTGGTTTTCCCTTCGGGGCGGATTTCACCCGCCTTGGCCAAAGCCATCTTGGTCAGGAAAGGCCCGATCAGTTCATAGATCAGCACCGAGAAGAGGATGATATTGGTCACAATACGGCCCTCTTCCCCCAACGCTTCGGCCTTGATCGCCATGCCAAGAGCCACCCCTGCCTGGGGCAGCAGGGTAATCCCCAGATATTTGACGATTTTAGGGTCACAGTGAGAGATGCGCCCACTGATTCCGGCACCGGTATATTTTCCGAGAGAACGGAAGAGGATGTAGACCAAACCGATGCAGACCACCACAATATCCCGGAAGGTGGCAAGTTCCAGTTCTGCACCGCTGATGACGAAGAACAAAATGAAAAGGGGTGCTGTCCAGCGATCCAGTCTGTCCATCAGTTCTTCCGAAAAATCACACAGGTTGCAGAAAACCGTTCCCAGCATCATACAGACCAAAAGAGAAGAAAAAGCAATATGAACGCCGCCGATCTCAAATTTCAGCATACTGAGGGCAACGGTCAGCAACACAAAGGTCACCGACATGGAAAGCCGCTTGGAGCGGGAATGGAAAAAGCGCTCAAAATAGGTGAACAGCATACCCATTCCAAAGCCCAGGCCCAGAGAAAGCACCACTTCCAGCAGAGGTTCCACCAACACGCTGATCAGATCCACTGAGCCGGAGATCAGTGCCTTGGCCACCCCGAAAGAAATAGCAAACAAAATCAGACCCACCGCATCATCCAGCGCCACAACAGGCAGCAGGATATCGGTCACCGGGCCCTTGGCCTTATACTGCCGGACCACCATCAAAGTGGCAGCCGGAGCGGTTGCAGAAGCAACGGCACCAAGCACAATGGCGGCAGGCAACGGCAGTTTATCGGGAATCAGAAAATGCAGGCCGATCAGTGCCGCATCCACCAAAAGAGTGGTAAACACTGCCTGGAAAATTCCCACGATGGTCGCCTGTTTCCCGGTTTGTTTCAGTTGGCTCAAACGGAATTCGTTGCCGATAGAAAAGGCGATAAAGCCCAGGGCAGCATCTGCCAAAAGTCCATAGGACTCTACATCTTCCATACTCACAAAGCCGAGCCCTTTAATACCAAGCGCCCCCAAAAGATAAGGCCCCACCAAAATTCCGGCCACAAGATAGGCGGTCACCGCAGGCAGTTGGACCAACTTCGCCAGACGGGAAAGCATCAGCCCGGCAAAAAGTGCCACCGCCAAACACAATAAAGTTTCCATAAAAATCGTCTCCGTTTTTCGGCCGAAAAGGCCATTTTGTCGCAGGCTATTATAGCACGCTCCTTTTTGCGGTGCAAGCAGAAAATTATCAAATCCCGACTGCGGATTTTGTGCAGTTTTTCACCTTCTTATTAAATAGGTAAGAATTAAATAGGTAAGAAAAGCGGCAAAAGAGCAAGAAAATTGACAGGGGGCCCGCCTTGTGATAGAATGAATTATCTTCAAAAAGGGGTGTTGTTTATGACCAAGCCGCAACCCATTCTCTGTGTGACCGACCAGACCATCTTTTTTCCGAAAGAAAAACTCTCTGAATTGGATGCTCTGCTTCAAAAGAAAAAGGCCGAGCCGGATCCCTTTGAAAAGATGGACATCGAAAATCAGATGATCCGCCATGTCACCGCCGCCGGATTAGACAGGGAATCTGCCATTTGCCGGGAAATGGCTGTCCGTTGTTTTTTGGCTGATTATAAAGATGGTAACTGCACCACCGCCCGCCAAATGACCATCAATGACATTTCTGTCTTTGATCCGCTGCTGGAAGAACTGCTTTCTTTGCTGGATGCCGGAGAAAGAGATGATGCTATGCGCCTTTTGCACCGCAACCTCTATCCCATCCGTTCCATCAACGATTTTCTGACAGGGTATTTGGAACCTGAAAGATTGCAGCGCAGAATTGATGAACGAAAGGCACAGGAAGAAGCCTATCTCGCCCGAAAGCGGGAAGAGGAAGCGGCTGCGGCTGCCCGTCTCGCAGCGGAAGAGGCCGCGAAAAAAGCAAGGGAAGAGGCGGCCGCCAGAGCCAAAGCAGAATACGATTTTACCCTTCCCTTTTATAACCATTTTGCCGACAAAAAAGAGCAATTTACGGTGGTGGCCGAGAAGATTGCCAAGACCTGTTTCGACGCCAACAATTTTGCTGACCGTGCTCTTGGCTATTTTTGGGGCAACAAAGAACGGCATCGTTACAACAACGCCGATATGGATGTGACCATTCCGCTTTATTTCAACGGCAGTTATGAAATTGATGTGGACCATCCCGGCGGCGGCCTTTCGCTTCCCTACCGCGTAACCTTTGAATCCTGCGGAATGCGGCCGATGCCCACCGCCTATATGACCGATTTCTTAAAGGCCCTGGCCATCGCAATTGTGCCCCTTTATAAAAAGGAACTGAAAAGGCGGTTTGCCAGAGGATTGAATGAAAGAACCGTCTTCACCGTCACTGCCAGCTATAATCCCAGTGTGGAAATTCAGTGCTGGGATGAAACAAAAGAGGCGGTGGAACTGAAGATCCACTTCCACGGAAAAGCAGAACAAAGCAGATCCACCTTAAAAGGTTGGTAAAAGAGTTCACCCACCGCCCCGGCAACCGCCGGGGCGGTTTTCTTTTTTGCTCTCCCCTTTTCGTGGTTTTGTTTTGTTGCCCTTTTGTCCGGCTCTGCTCTTTTTTTGGCATGAGCAGCGGGCTTGTTGACGGTCCGGAAAAAATTTGGTATAATCAAACCCGTCTGTGGCAGGGTTTTCGTCCCTCGAGCAGGCCGATTTCAGTTCTCAAAAGGAGCCCTGCGTTTCTTATGATTTTCGGAAAACACATCAACAAATATTATCTGCGATACAGTCCGATGCTGTTGGCAGGCCTGATCGCCCTGATTGCGGTTGACTATCTGCAATTGATCATTCCCAACCTTTATCAGATGATCATCAACGGGGTGAGCCTTGGCGTGGTCGAGGTGGACGGGGTTCTTTTGCCCTTTGATATGGATTTTCTTTTGGACCGCATCTGTATGCCCATGGTGGGTGTCGTTCTGGTGATTGTTTTGGGGCGGTTTTTGTGGCGTGTCTGCTTTTTCGGGGCCGCCATCAAGGTGGAAGCCGATCTGCGAAACCGAATGTTTGAAAATGCCAGCCATCTCAGCCGCCAATATTATCAGGTGAATAAAGTTGGCAATCTGATGAGCCTCTTCACCAACGATCTGGACACGGTGCAGGAATGTTACGGCTGGGGTATTATGATGTTTTGCGACGCCCTGTTTATGGGGATGTTGGCCATCCTCAAAATGTGGCGGCTCAACCCGACAATGACCTGCCTTTCCCTGGTGCCCATGGCCTTTCTTTTGGCCGCCGCCACTGTGGTGGGCCGTTATATGATGAAAAAATGGGACATCCGCCAGGAAGCCTTCTCCCGTCTTTCCGATTTCTCTCAGGAAAGTTTTTCCGGTATCTCGGTGATCAAGGCCTTTGTGAAAGAGGCCAAGGAGCTGATGGCCTTCCAAAAGCTCAACGAAGAGAACGAAAAGGCCAACATCGACCACACCAAAGCCTCGGTTTTGCTGCGGATTCTGGTCACCATGTTTGTGGAAAGCGTTATCTGTGTGATTTTGGGCTATGGCGGCTATCTGGTTTACTGCGGCCGTTTCAACGCCGGGCAGTTGGTGGAATTCATCGGTTATTTTAACGCCATCATCTGGCCCATTATGGCCGTTTCCGAACTGATTGATATGACCAGCCGGGGCAAAGCTTCCCTGGTGCGAATCAGTGAACTTTTGGATGCCAAAGCGGATGTGACAGACGCCTCCGATGCACAGCCTTTGGAAAACATCCGCGGAGATATTGAATTCCGGAATCTCTCCTTCCGGTATCCCGACGGTGAGTTTGACGCTTTAGAAAACGTTTCTTTCACCATTTCAGCAGGAGAAAATGTGGGCCTGGTTGGAAAGACCGGCTCGGGCAAGACCACCTTAGTGGATCTGATTCTGCGCACCTATAACGTGCCGGACGGCAGCCTTTTTATCGACGGTCACGATGTGAACAAAATCACCATCCGTTCTCTTCGGGCGGGCTGTGCCTATGTTCCGCAGGATAATTTCCTTTTCAGCGACACCATT
>JAFQMB010000146.1 GCA_017421095.1 Oscillospiraceae bacterium | reverse complement strand
AGAAAATCCCGAATTCATGAACCAGTTGGGTGAAGAAATCGGCATTGGCCCGGGGAAGGGCGGCATCCTCGCTGTGGAGCATCAGACAATCCAGTTCCAAGGGCTGGCTTTTCATATTGCTGACCCAGGTGGTCAGACCGCTGATGGCGTTGCGATAATCGGTCAGTCGCCAGGGAATCTGAGAGGGCTTTTCGCAAAATTCCTCCAGTCTTCGGCACATAGAGCGAATATCCTCGCTGGCGGAAGAAACCTTGCCGCTGAGGGCATCCAAAAGATCTGCCGCGGCAGAAAGTTCCGCCGCCTCTTTTTTGAAGGTATCCAAAAGGCCGGGAATCTCGGCTTCCAACCGATAGTCTCGATTGCTGTCCGGCAGTGTGCCGGTCACCATCACAATGCGAATGTAAAGGTCGTTGAGGTTGGAAAGGGCTTGGGAAACCAGGCTCAAAACCTCGGTGAACTCTCCGGTTCCCACTTCCAGAGTAATGAAGTTTTCTCCTGCCTGCAACAAAAGGGGCAGGGCCGAACCGTCTTTTCCCTTGACCGTTTGCCAGCGCCAGCGAACATCCGGTTCAAAGGCCACATTTTCAAAACTTTCGCTTTGGATTTCGCCGTTGACATACACGTTTCGGCTGCAGATGACATCCACCGATTCTCCCTGCCGGTATTTCAGCGAGAGATAATAGACACCCGCCTCTTCCACCTCAACCAGATAGGTGAGGGATTGGCCGTATTTGGACCAGCTGCTGCCGCCAATAGTATTTCTGCGGATGCGGGTGGGGTGATAAGGGGTGGTTGCCGCGCTGTTTCTGTCATAAAGGGCATAAAGGGCCGGATCGGATTTGAAGGCGGGTTCTTCCGCCTCAATCATCATCGGTTCCCCTTGATATTTCGGAACATTTTCCTTTTGAATTTCAGTCAAATAGGTCTTATCGTCGAGGATCTTTGTTTCCGGCCCCAGGGTCAAAGAAGAAAAGATGAAAGAATTGTTCACCGCTTTTATGGTGATCTGATGACTGCCGGCCGTCAGATAAATTGCCAGGGGGCAATCGGTCATGGCGCCGGGGTTGATCAGCGCCTTTTCCTGCAGCAAAGGCACCAGTTCCTGTTTGCTGATCAACTGATCGTTTTGGCTGTTGTATCGCTTTTCCCCATCCTGATAGACGCCGGAAAGGGCATATTCTTCCAATTCCCGATAAGGGACCCGACCGTCCACCGCCAGTTTGAGGGAAGGGGTGGGGGAATCAGAAGTGCTTCGATAGCCAAGGGAGAGATAATAGACACCATCCGCAGGAACATCAAAGGTAAAAGCAATCTCTTCTTCCGCTTCGACCGTTTTTTCCCCTTCTTCCAAGGTCAGAAAAATGGTGTCTTTCGCCTTTTGAAGATCAGAAATCTGTCGGTAATAGACATGAAACCGTTCTGACTCCTGATAAGTGTTTTGAATTTCGGGCGAAGAGGAAGAATCGAGCCTTTCTGTTTCTTCGGCCAACACCGGATTGCAAACACAAAGCAGCAGACAGGCGATCAAAAGACCGGCCGCAAGTTGCATCAATTTCATTCCTCTTCCCTCCTTTTTTGCCCGTTTCAAAAGGCTTGCTTAATGATTTTCGTGTTTTTCTTCGGCGATTTTTTTACCCCCGGGGATTTCTTCGCCCCGCAAAAATTTGCCCCGATATTCCGAAGGGGAAATGCCGAAATGATTGCTGAACGCTTTGGAAAAACTGTGGAGCGACTTATATCCCAGCTGGGCGGCGATATCCTTGCTCTTCATACCGCCTTTCAAATAGGAAGCAGCCTTTTCGAACCGCTTTTCTGCATAATATTCCCGGATGGATCGGCCCATCACCTTGGTAAACAAACGGGAAACATAGGAATAACTGTATCCCACCATTTTGCCGATGTCTTCCAGATTTTCGATACCGAAGACATTGGAATCGATGTAATTCAAAATGGAATAAACCAGTTGTCTGGATGCTTCCATCTCGCCGCCGGACACATAGGTTTCGCCGCCTCTGTCTTCCAATTCCCGATAAAAACGCAGCAGGATTTGGAAGATGCTGTATCGGATCATTTCTTGGGAGACATCATCGTTGGTAAGCATCTCGTCAAAAAGTTCCGAAAAGGCACTGTGCACCCGGAAAGAATCTTTTTGCAAAGGATTTTTGGCCTCATCAAAGGCCTTTTTCACCCGTGACCAAAGAGGGTCTTCCGCCACCGGGGAAAAATCAAACCCAAGATAGAAATAGCGAATGGGCGCCTTCAGATCCGATTGAATGCGATGCACCTCTCCCGGGCGGTTGAGATAGGTCTGCCCTTTTGTGATCTCAAACGAACGATCATCGCTGGAAATGATCCCTCTGCCTTCCACCACACAGGTGATCTCATAACAATACTGCTCATGGTCCTTGACCACATAGCCCGGATCGCAGCCCACATCCCCCACCTGCCAAAGCAAAATGGGCGCATAGACCACCGGTTCCGACACATAAATATTGTCAAAGTGGAATTTCAAGCCACGGAGCAATCTTCTCACCTGCTTTTTCTTTGTTATCCAATGGTTTCGTCATAAGGCATGGGATCTTCCGGTGCGCTTCCCATTCTGAAATCCAAATGGGCCGGGGGTGTTAAACGTTCTGCCGGTTCTTTCCCCTCTTTTTTCTCTTTGGCACGCATAATATAAAACCAAAGGGCTGTCAAAGAGGTTTCACCCTCCCGGATATCCGGCACAGAAAGGCCGTCACCGCCGCAAAGCATCTCTTCCGCCTCTTCCAGTTCGCCCAAATGAGCCTTGGCAGAAGCCAGATACAATTTCATTTTTCCAACCTGTTTTACCTGTTCGGGCAAAGCCAGACAAAAGGCTTTCAAGTCTTCAAACGCACCGATTGTTTCCAGCTGTTTGCCCAAATCTTTTGCCAAACAAATATCATCCGGACGCTGATCATACGCCTTTTTCAGATGAATGATCGCCTTTTCTCTTTCCCCTTTCGCCAAAGCGCAGGCGGCAAGGCCATATTCCGCCCAGGGGTTTTCCGCACAGGAAAGGGATGTTTCAAAGGCCTTCTGGGCGGATGTTTCATCCAGCCCTTCCAGGCAAAGAAGCCCTTTTACATAATGGATATACCAGTTGCCCGGATCCTTTTCCTCGGCGGCCGAAACATATTTCATCCAGCTGCTGCCGCAAAGATCCGAAACGGGCACCTTTTGGGGATCGGGATTGGGGAAATTCCCTTCCAAAAGGGCCATCCAATCGGCCTGTTTTTCGCCGCAACTGCCAAAATCCAGATGCTCGGAAATTTTCGGAAGACCTTCCTTTTCCCGGCGGGCGTTTTCCAACGCCCCATATCCCGAGCCCGTCTGCACCAGGCGGCCGGGACGGATCGCATAATCTTTTTTGGTCTGCAAGAGCATCTCTTCCATCGCCAAGCGATCCAACCGCCGATCCAGATTTTCTTCCACCCCTTCTCTTGCCTGCATCCATTCGCCGTGGGCAATTTCGGGCTGCAAAGAGATGGGGCCGTATGCCTCCATCCATTCCCAGGCACAAAGGGGCGGCATGGGAATGCATTCATACTGGGTGCGGCCAAGCCCTGCCTGAATTTCGGCATAAGGGCCGGCATTTTTGGTCAAAAATTTCTGCCAGGTTCCGCCGCCCACGCTGTTTCCCCAAACAAAGAGCTTTCTGCCCTTCAAACGGCGGGTTGAGGTCTGGACCAGGCCATAGCCCGTTTCATCCAGTGAAGCCACATATTTTCTTCCCTCTTCGCCCAGACGGTAAAAATAATCCATCGAGCAGGGGGTGTTCAACGAATAACTTACATCCTTCCCCCAACGTTTGGGAATGTCGGTTTTTGCAATGTGCAACCAGGCACTATAATAAGAAGAATCTGCCGGCACCACCGTTCTTCTCTTTGTTTCTTCCGGCACGGCAATGTTGCTCCACCAATACATGGGGATGGTTTTGTCGTGCAGATTCAAAATGCGCATCCGGCAAAGCAGAAATTCGCTTTCCTCGGGCAGGGAAAAATCCATCTGATAGGTCACGCCCCGCAACCTCTCATATTCATACATCCGCAAAATCGGGGTGCCGTCAGAAGCCTCCAGAGTGGAAACAAAAATGGGTTCACAGGTGAAAGGAGTGTGCCCCACCATTCCCAAATTCCATTCCACTCCGCCGGAAAACCAGGCGTTTCGCAAAGCCAGATTACAATAACGAAGCACATCGTTGCGATAGAGCAGTTCTCTTTTTGCCTTTTTGTCAAACAAAGACCAAAGTCTTCCGCCGTGATCCAAAAGAAATTCCGCGCGGAGAAATTCGTTTTCCAAAATAGCGGTGGGATGAGAGATTTCCTCCTCCGCCCGATCATATAAGGACTGCTGCCGATAGGGATAGATGCTGCGGATCCGTCCCAAATCGGTAAAAAGTTCATCCTCTTCATCCAGAAGCGCAGATTTCGCACTCTGCAGATTGAATTCAGACAAAATAGAGGGCATATCACTCTCCGGCCCCAGATGTGCCGAAGGGAGAGTCAACCGGTCAAAACGGCAGGTCGTCTTCATACTGTTCCTCATTTCCGTTTCAAAAATAAAAGTGTTCTTCCTTCTCAAATAACAGTATTCTTATGCCAGTTTACAGAACAAAAAGTCAGTTGGTTTCCTTTTTGGCCCTGCTTTCCAAAATCACCTCTTTGGCCTTTTCCCAAAGAAGCTTTTGATTTTCAAGCCGCATTGCCTCTTTTTCCGAAAGAAGAGGTTTGGAGGCCAGGGCAGCTGCAAGGATGTTATCCACTCTGGCAAAGGATTCGGGGGGATAAACCTCTTCCGGTTCGGGCATATGCCAGGCAATGGCCTTTTCGTCACAAAGACCGTTCAAATCTGCCAGACAGGTGTAATAGGCGGCCATCAGATCCGCCGCCGGTCCGAACAGTTTTTTACAGGCGGAGAGGAGCAGTTGGGTGGGGGTTTCGTTGCCGCTCCAGCAACTTTTGGCCGAAAGATACCATAAAGGCCAGCGCAGAGGATAACTGGCTTCGGTGTCGTGATAACTGGCAACGGGGCCTTGGTCGATGTAAACATATTCGGCGCCAAGTTCTTCAAAACAGCGCATATTGCGGCCCATCAATTCCCCCTGCACCCAGGGAATATCCTTCCAAACGGGATTGGCCGCAGCACAGCAGTTCCATTCCCACACACAGATCTGTTTGCAGTCGGTGCGCTCTTTCCAAAGCTGCACATTCTGTTTCCAGGGTCTGGGATAGGTCACATGGCCGAAATCATAATGATACCGCACATGATAGCCGCAATCGGGGCCGTCGTCCACCGAGTGACACATACAACTTTCCTTGCAGAACATGGGGATCACATTCCGATGGGCTTTCATCGGCTTATTCGGCGGATCCAGGGTGGGGAAATAGACAAAGAACATCAATTTTTTATCGGGAAATTCCTCTTCGATCATCTCGGCGATTCGGTTGACAAACTGCAGCATCACCTCGGAAGGGGTTCCCAGTTTGCGACAGGCTTCACACTCGCAAAAACCTTCAAACCAACCGTCGTTGGCCGAAAGAGTGGCCTGTGAATAATCGGGATGGGATCTGAAAAATTCGCGGATCTTTTGGGCAGTGGCCTTTTGCAATTCTTCGTTGGAATAACACATCTGCCACCATTCCACGCTGTACGGATCCCGTTTGCCGTTCACCAGCGCATACCATTCGGGGTGGCTTTCCAAATATTTCTCTCTGGGGAAGAGCAGCCAAAAGGCGTGTTCAATCTCTTTTTTCTCGCCCCCCAGATACCAACGGCGACCGATTTCCGGCGTGGTGTTCAAAACCCAACTGTATCGGGAGGTGAAACGGGGGCGCTCATCTTTGGAAAGATAATCAATCTTTAAGGTGGGATTTTCGGGGATCACCTGCCAAAGTTCTTCCGGCCCAAACCAACCGCAACCCAGTTTTTCCAGCAGCATGGTAACCGCAAAGGCGGTGCCGTTGGCATTGATGCCCTCATTTCCATAAAGAAAGAGTTTGTTTTCGGTGCGCTCGTCATAAGTGAGGATCACCCGTTCCCCCTTCTCTTCCGGGGCGGGCAGACCCAATCTCGCTGCCTCGGCAGTATATCCCACATGCACCTCAAATTCGGCATTCACAGGGATATCTTCCTCCGCAATCGGCAAAAGCGCGCCGCTGATTTTTTCGATATGGGTTTGCAGATCACGGGCAGCTTCCAAAACAGCCGGAAGGGCTTTTTTCGGAATCCGGATTTCAGATAAAGCCTTCCCGTCCTTGGTCAAATAAAAGGCAGGAAAATAGATTTTTTTATCACCGGTCATTCCAATCGCCCCTTTCCGGATGGAAGAAAAACCATCTTGTGTTCCCTTTTTGCAGTTTCATCCTATCATTTTGTCCTTTTCGTTACAATAGGTCCGCGTTGTTTCGCATCCTTATCACAAATAATCGTGCAAAATCGGACAACCTTGTCTCCTCTTGTGCATTATAATGGTCAAATTCACATCTTGTCATTATGTTTTGGTGATTTAGACGGATTACAACACCAAAAAGCAGATTGCAACTCCTTCTTTTACCGAAACTGTCAAATCGGCAAAAAGCCGGTTTTTGCCGATTTTTCTCTCTGCATTTCACATTCGGACAAGTGTTCTTCCCGGAAGGTTTGTTTCGATAATGTGTTCCAAACTTGACATTTTCTGTCCTTTTTTCTTCCTTTTTTCTCTCAAAGGATGTTATCCCGCCCAAAGAAGAAATTTCGCCGAATTTGGCCGAATTTTCGGTGCTGCGAACCAGTTCATCCTTGACATTTTTCTTCCTCTGTCGTATAATTCAGCCATCGGTAAAGGCGCTGTATGCGAATGCTTTCCGGACGCCCCGGGACAAGGATCGGCATATGGCGCTTTTCTCCTTTGGTTTTGTTTTTTTGCGGTCGATTCGGCCTGATTTTTCCAAAAAGGAAGTGTTTGAAATGAATCACAAGCTCCCCGAAATGTTTGGCTCCATGGTCTTCAATGAGGATATGATGCGCCAGCGGCTGCCCAAAGAGACCTATAAGGTTTGGAAGGCGGCAATGGAGCGGGGTAAACGTTTGGATTTGGAAACGGCCAACACCATCGCCAACTCGATGAAAGACTGGGCCATTGAAAAGGGGGCCACCCATTATACCCACTGGTTCCAACCTATGACCGGGGTGACGGCAGAAAAACACGACAGTTTCCTTTCGCCCAAAGATGACGGCGGTGTCATTATGGAATTTCGGGGCAAGGAATTGATCAAAGGCGAACCGGATGCCTCCTCTTTCCCTTCCGGCGGTTTGCGGGCCACTTTTGAGGCCAGAGGATATACCGCATGGGACCCCACAAGCTATGCCTTTATCAAGGATGACACCCTTTGTATCCCCACCGCCTTCTGCTCTTACGGCGGACAGGCTCTGGACAAAAAAACCCCTCTGCTCCGTTCTATGGAGGCCCTGAACAAACAGGCTCTTCGGGTGTTAAAACTCTTTGGCAACGAGGATGTGGAACGGGTTTCCACCACCGCAGGCCCCGAGCAGGAATACTTTTTGATTGATAAAACCCTTTTTGACAAACGAAAGGATCTTCGGTTCACCGGCCGCACCCTGTTTGGTGCCCCCGCCCCCAAAGGCCAGGAGATGGATGATCATTATTACGGCACCATCAAAACCAGAGTCAAGGCTTTTATGAAAGATCTGGACGAAGAACTTTGGAAACTTGGGGTTTATGCCAAAACCGAACACAACGAGGCTGCTCCGGCACAGCAGGAATTGGCCCCGATCTTTACCACCACCAACATCGCCGCCGATCACAATCAGCTGACTATGGAAGTGATGAAAAAGGTGGCCTTGCGGCACAATTTTGTCTGCCTTTTGCACGAAAAGCCCTTTGCCGGCGTCAACGGCAGCGGCAAACACAACAACTGGTCTTTGGCCACCGATACCGGCATCAATCTTTTGGAGCCGGGTGAGACCCCTTATGAAAATATACAGTTCCTTTTGTTCCTTTCTGCGGTGATCCGTGCGGTGGATGAATATCAGGATCTTTTGCGGGTGAGTGTGGCCAGCGCCGGAAACGACAACCGTCTTGGCGGCGACGAGGCGCCTCCTGCCATTGTTTCCATGTATCTGGGCGAGGAATTGACCGGTGTTTTGGAAGCCCTCTGCCGGGATTTGGGATACACCGCAGACAAAACCCTGATGAAAGTCGGCGTGCATGTTTTGCCCACCTTCGCGAAGGACACCACCGACCGCAACCGCACCAGCCCCTTTGCTTTCACCGGCAATAAATTTGAATTCCGGATGTTGGGCAGCTCTGCCTCTATTTCGGGGCCCAACGTGGTGCTCAACACCATTGTGGCAGATGTTCTTTCCGACTTTGCCGACGTTTTGGAAAAGAGCGAAAACGATTTTAACAGCGCGGTTCACGATCTCATCTGCGAAACCTATCTGGCACACAAGCGGATCATCTTCAACGGCAACAACTATTCCGAAGAATGGGTGAAAGAGGCCGAAGAACGGGGCCTTTTGAATCTGAAAACCACCGTAGATGCTCTGCCCCATTATGTGGCAGAGAAAAATGTGGCGCTCTTTGCCCGACACAAGGTTTATTCCGAGGAAGAATTGACCGCCCGTTACGAGATCAAGATCGAAAAATATTGCAAGGTGACCGCCATCGAAACCGCCACCATGCTGGAAATGGCAAAGAAAGAAATTTTGCCCGCTGCCCTTTCTTATACCAATCGGTTGGCTGAAACCTGCCGCACCAAACTGCTTGTGGATGCCTCTCTTCCCTGCTTGGCAGAGAAAAAACTGATCGGCCAGCTTTCAAACCTTTGTGACGAACTGTATCGGGAGGTTGAATTGTTGGAAAAGGCTGCAGCAGACGCCCAAAAGGTTTCCGATCCCATGGATAAGGCAATTTCTTATAAAGATCATGTGCTGCCGGCGATGGAGACCCTTCGCAAAACAGCCGATTCTTTGGAAACCATCATGGCAGACGACGCCAGACCCTTCCCCGGTTACGGCGATCTGCTCTTTACCGTCTGATTTTTTCAAAAAAATCCAAAAAAAAGAGCCACCCCAATTTGGGGTGGCTCTTTTTTTGTTTGAAACAAAAATATTCAGTTCTGATGTTCTTCGATATAATTGACCACATCGCCGACGGTGCGAACATCTTTGACCGCTTCATCGGGAACTTCAATACCGAATTCATCTTCCAAAGACATGATCACTTCCACCACATCCAGAGAATCAGCGCCCAGATCATCTGCAATCAGAGAATCCATGGTGACCTTTTCGGGTTCCACATCCAACTGATCACAAAGAATCTCTTTCACTCGATCGAAAACCATTAAAACGAACCTCCTTTGCGTCCGAATGAAGACAGTTTCATTCCCTGTCCGGATTTTATTATAGCCAATCTGAAAAGAATATGCAACACCTTTTTTCCTGTTTTTCCCCGAAGAAGAAAGACTGTCGCTCTTGACGGGAGGAGAGAAGAATGATAAAATAATCCTGCCAAAAGAATATCTCTTTTCAGGAAAGGAAGTTCTCATAAATGTCCGAACAAATTCACGATCTGGAACCTATGAATCCCATTTATCTCACCGATGAAGAGGGCAAAGAACACCCCTTTGAGCAGCTGGATTATTTGAAACTGCGGGGCAACGAATATGTGGCGCTTGTTCCTATCCGCCAACAGGAGGGTGTTTCCGAAGAAGACGGTCTGCTTATTATTATGAAAGTTACCCGTAAAAACGGAACCGACACCCTGTTCTTCATTGAAGATGACCGGGAATTTTCCGAGGTTGCCGCCCTCTTCACCGAACGCTTGAGCGAGGATTATGAAATCCAGAATGACGGCGAAGAGGAAGTTGACGTCATCGAATAACCAAAAGAAAATTGCAAATTCTCCTGCCGGATTCGAGCCAGGAGCATCCGTTTAATTCCTAACAACCATTCAAATTGGATCCCGGCTCGGGCCGCAGATTGCAGACCTCCCCGCCTTTGGCGGGACGAAGGGAGCGTGAACCGGAACGGCGGGAACCTCCCCTTGTCTTTACAGACGGGATTTGATCCGGATGCACCGACGGTCCGGCGGGATTTTTACTTTTTCTTCACAAAAAAACAGCCCGTTGCCGTTTGGCAGCGGGCTGTCTTGTTTTTTAGTCTGTCACCCCGAAAAAGACATGGGTAACGGTACGCCACATGACGCACAAATCATAAAGAGGACCGGCCTTTTCCAAATATTCCAGATTGAAGACCATCTTGGCGGGGAGAACGGTTTCAATATAAACCCGGTCGGGGTCTTCCGCCTCCTTGAGCAGTTCCGCCTCGTTACGAAAACGAATGCTGGTCAAACTGGTCAAGCCCGGCGGCAGCAGCAATGTGGTCATCATCTCATCGGTATAATGCTCCACATAACGGGGCACCTCGGGGCGGGTTCCCACAAAACTCATCTGCCCCAAAAAGATATTAAACAACTGAGGAATTTCATCCAACCGCAATGTTCGCAGTTTTTTGCCCATTTTTGTGATCCGGGGGTCATCTCCGCCGGTCACCTGGGCGCCCAGTTTTTCTGCGTCGGTCACCATAGTACGAAATTTGAAGATCCGAAAAACCTTTCCGTAACGACCCACCCGTTCCTGCAAAAAGAAGGCAGGCCCTTTGGAATCCAGTTTTACCAAAAGGATCAAAATCAAAATCACCGGAGAAAGCACCAGAATCATCAACCCCGAAAGCAAAAGATCCTGCACCCGCTTCCAAAAAAGACGGCCCTTTCGCTTTTCCAGCCCGGCCAAAGCCAACCGCACCGGCTCATTTTGAAATCGCCCCGGGAGGGCGCTGATTTTGGGACTGGCCATATTTTTCAATCCCTTTCATAGGCTTTGTCGTGTTGGAAGGTTTCCACCAGTTCTCGAACCAGATCAAACATTTCATTGATGTTCTCTTCGTGGATGGAATTTTGCAGCCGCTTCACCGTCTTGGCAAATTCATCCACATCCCGTTCAATGGGCTTGTTGATAAAGATTTTCTTGTTTGCCGTTCGGGTGGTGCTTTCTTCTTCCAGCCGCAACTCTTCAAACAGCTTTTCCCCCGGACGCAGGCCGGTAAACACAATTTTGATATCCTTATTGGGACGCAGGCCGGAATATTTGATCAGGTCACAGGCCAGATCATAAATCTTCACCGGTTCGCCCATATCAAGGACAAAAATCTCGCCGCCGGCCGCCATCGCACCGGCTTCCATCACCAGCTGCACCGCCTCGGGAATGGTCATAAAATAACGCTTCATTTCGGGGTGAGTCACCGTCACAGGACCGCCCGATTCAATCTGCTTCAAGAAGAAAGGCACCACGCTGCCGTTGCTGCCCAAAACGTTGCCAAAGCGCACCGCAGCCAGATCGGTTTTTTCCGACTGGGAATCAAACATCTGCAGCACCATCTCTGCCACCCGTTTGGAGGCCCCCATGATATTGGTGGGGTTTACTGCCTTATCGGTGGAGATGAGAATCATTTTTTCACATTCGTGGCAGATGGCTTCCTGGGCCACATTCACAGTGCCGAAGACATTGTTTTTGATGGCCTCTCTGGGGTTGATTTCCATCATCGGCACGTGTTTATGAGCCGCCGCATGGAACACAACCGCAGGATGATATTTTCCGAAAACCTCCCGCAGACGCGCTCTGTCCCGCACACTGCCAAGCACCGTTTCGTATCGCTCGGTGCCATAGAGTTTGCCAAGTTCATTGCCGATGTCAAACAGACCGTTTTCATGAATATCGAAAATGATCACACGGCCGGCACCAAAGCGCAATGCTTGTCTGCAAAGTTCGCTTCCGATGCTGCCGGCACCGCCGGTCACCAACACCGTTTTGCCCTTGACAAAATTTTCCACCGCCTGCATATTCAGATTGACCGAATCCCGGCGAAGAAGTTCTTCCAGATCCACCGGACGCAGATCCAAACTGCTCATAGGGATCTGTTCCGGGGGGGTGTTTTCATAAAGATCGTCAACCAAAGCGAATTTTTTCACCGCGCAATAACGGTCTTTACAGACCTCCAACACGCTGTGGACCAATTCGGTGCCGGGGGTCGCCACCGCCACCACCAACACCTCTGCGTGATAAAGATCAATGGCCTCGCCCAAACGGTCAAGACCGCCGAAGACCCGGATACCGCCCACCTTTTTGCCCCAAAGATCCGGATTATCATCCATAAAACAAACAGGACAGAGCCCTTCATCCGGATTGTCAACCAAACGGGAAAGATAATGGTTTCCGGCAGCGCCGGCCCCATAGATAATGACCTTTTTCATAAAGTTGCGGCGGATATGCAGCGAGAGATGCCCTCTTGCCGCACGCACAATCCGCAGACTCAACCGACCGGCCAGCAACAAAAGATACAAAAAACAGGCCAGGAATAAAAAGACGGTAAAGGGCATTCCGCCACCCTCGGATTGATAGCCGAAACCCTCGTTCCAGATTTGCGCAAGAACCAGACGATCCAAAAGGAAGAAGAGCAGTGTATATACCAACACCACAATTCCTTCCCGAAGGGCATCTCCGAAGGAAGCAAAGCGCAGCACCCCGGCATATCCTTGCAGAACCAGATTCAACACCCAAACAGCAGCAATGGAAAGCAGGGCAAAGAGCCAGAAATTTTCCAGATAAGGCAGCCCTAACTGTTGCTGACCCATGGGAGAAAACCAGCCCGAAAGATTCTTAACCAAATACAAAGAGAGCAGCATACTGCCTGCATCCCACAAAAGCAAAAAGAGACTGTTCAGTTTCAAACGGTGCTTTTTCATCCCAGCGCTCTTCCTTTCCTTTTTCTTGGATTTTTGCCCCTTTTACGGCGAAAAACGGCCCGCAGACCGCGAGCCCTTCCAAAAACGGTTTTCATGGCCGCATTTCAGGTTTTTTGCAAAACCGCTGCCGCCCTTCTTGTTTTCCCTATTATACGAAATCGGCAGAGAAAAGTCAAACAAAGGGGCGGTATATTTGCCCTTTCCCGGCAGAAAAGGAGGATTTTTCCAATTCTCTCTTCTTTTTTGCCAAAAAACAGATGACTTTTCTGTGAAATATGCTATAATACATTGGTTTTTGTTATGATCTTTCTTTCGGATGAAACGGGCACTCTTTTGCCCGAACGCATCCGTTGACCGATTCCAACCCAAAAGGAGCCAAACATTATGAAACGCAGCGATCTTCGCAATATTGCCATCATTGCCCACGTTGACCACGGCAAAACCACCCTGGTGGACCAGATGCTCAAACAAAGCGGCATCTATCGGGAAAATCAGGCGGTGGTGGACCGGGTGATGGACAGCGGCGATCTGGAACGGGAACGGGGCATCACCATTTTGGCCAAAAACACAGCCATTCATTACGGCGATGTGAAAATCAACATCATCGATACCCCCGGACACGCCGATTTCGGCGGCGAGGTGGAACGAACCCTCAACATGGTGGGCGGTGTTTTGCTGTTGGTGGATGCTGCCGAAGGACCTATGCCCCAGACACGGTTTGTGTTGCAAAAGGCCTTGGAAATGGATCTCAGAGTGATCATTGTTATCAACAAGATCGACCGTCCCGATGCCAGAATTTATGAAGTGATGGACGAGGTTTTGGAACTTTTGATCGATCTCAACGCCAACGACGATCAGCTGGAAAGCCCCATGCTCTTCTGCTCCTCCCGTCAGGGAACCGCCTCTTTGGTGCCGGAAGATGCAGGTTGCGATCTGACCCCCTTGTTTGAAACCATCCTTTCTTATATCCCCGCCCCGGAAGGGGAAGCCGATGCGCCTTTGAAAATGCTGGTTTCTTCCATCGATTATAATTCCTTTGTGGGGCGCATCGCCATCGGGCGGGTGTTCAGCGGACGTATTCGGGCCGGCCAGGAGGTCAGCATCTGTGAATTCCACGGCCGTCACGATCCTTTTAAGGGCAGAGTGGCCAATTTGTATCAGATCGATGCTTTGGGCCGCAGTCCGGTGGAGGAAGCTTGTGTGGGCGATATTGTTTGCATTTCGGGCATCGAAGGAATTAACATCGGCGACACCCTTTGCGATGTCGGCAATGCCCAGCCGCTGGAATATACCAAAATCAGCGAACCCACCATCGAAATGACCTTTGCGGTAAACGATAGTCCCTTTGCCGGAAAAGAAGGCAAATTTGTCACCTCCAGACAGTTGCGGGAACGGCTTTACAGAGAACTGTTGAAAGATGTTTCTTTGCGGGTGAGCGACACCGATTCCACCGAACGCTTTGCGGTGGCCGGCAGAGGCGAAATGCATCTTTCCATTTTGATCGAAACCATGCGCCGGGAGGGATATGAATTCAGCGTTTCCACCCCCAAGGTGTTGCTCAAAGAGATCGACGGCAAGACCTGTGAGCCCATGGAAAAATTGGTGGTTGATCTGCCTGAAACGGCGGTTGGCGCGGTGATGCAAAAACTGGGCCCCAGAAAGGCGGAACTGATCACCATGACCCCGGTGGGCAGCCGGATGCGCCTGGAATACCGAATCCCCTCCAGAGGGCTTCTGGGCTATCGTTCTGAGTTTTTGACCGACACCCAGGGTGAAGGTATTATGAACAGCATTTTTGATGGTTATGAGCCTTTCAAAGGGGAAATCACCCGGCGGCACACCGGCAGTCTGATCGCCTTTGAAACGGGCGAATCCATCACCTATGGACTTTATAATGCCCAGGAACGGGGCGCTCTTTTCATCGGGGCCGGGGTTCCGGTTTATGAGGGGATGATTGTTGGCTATTCCCCCAAACAGGAAGACATTGCGGTGAACGTTTGTAAAAAGAAAAAACTCACCAACACCCGCGCTTCGGGCAGCGACGATGCCCTGCGTCTGATTCCGCCCAAACAGATGAGTCTGGAAGCCTGCTTGGAATTTTTGGCCGACGATGAACTTTTGGAGGTCACCCCCCAATCCCTTCGTCTGCGCAAACGGATTTTGGACAACGCCCTTCGTATGAAAGACTGGGCCAAACACAACAAATAAAAAATACCCCATCTGTCAAAAAAAGAGACAGATGGGGATTTTCTTTTTTATGGCAAAATGCGGATCTGGTTTTTCACCGATCGGGCAACAAGATGGGCAAAAAAGAGTTTCAAAAGATCAAAAGGCAGAAAGGGGAGCACACACAACAAAAGCGCCTGCCCAAGGTTTCCGGCAGAGGCAGGATAAAAAAACAAAAAAAACAAACAGCCGCAAAGATCAATCAGAAGCAGCCCCAAAAAGAGCAGAAGCATGTTTTGCTTTTCCCCTCGTTTTTTACCGCCAAAGAGAAGAAAAAGAAGAGATGCCGGCAAAAATCCCCAAAGGAAGCCGCCTGTCGGCCCAAACAACACCCCGAGGCCGCCCCCGAAAGAGGCAAACACCGGCAGGCCGACAGCGCCCAGCAACAGATAAAGGCAAACCGAGCAAAACCCTCTTTTTCCGCCGAGAAGCAAAAGGATTGCAAAAAGACCGAAGGTTTGCAGGGTGACGGGAATTTGAAACACCGGAAAACTGACCCAGGCTGAAACAGAAAGGATCACCGCGCCCATGGCGATATAGACCAGATCCAACACACGACTGCTTCCTCTTCGCCGGGGGGATTTTTCCTCCTGTCTGGCGAGGGTTTCTTTTTTGGTAAGGCCATCAGGCATCCTTTCAGCTCCTTCTTGCCGATCAGATCTTTTCCAGATCAAAGGGAGTGTTCTGATAGACAAAATAATTCAGCCAGTTGCCGAACAACAAATTGGCATTGCATTTCCAACGGTTCACCGGCTGCATGGAGGGATCGTCGTTTTGGAAATAATGGTCGGGCATCCGGATGCTCAGCCCCCGATTCAGATCCCGTTCATATTCCCCGGCCAGGGTTTCGGTATCATATTCCAAATGGCCGGTCACATAAAATCTTCTGGAATCGGCATGGGCCAGAATCAGCGGGCCGGGGGTTTCTCCCTCTGCCAAAACGATCAGATTTTCATCCTTCGCCACCGCCTCTTCATCGATGCCGGTGTGACGGGAATGGGGCGCATAAAACCGATCGTTAAAGCCCCGCACCAACGGATGAAAAGGCAGAAGGGTTTTATGATCAAAAACCCCGAACATCTTTTCTTTCAAAGGATATTTATTGATGCCGTGATAGACATAAAGGGCCGCCTGTGCCGCCCAGCAGATGAACAAAGAGGAATAAACATGGGTGCGGCTCCACTCGAAAATACGGCAGAGTTCCGGCCAATAATCCACCTCTTCAAAGGGCATCATCTCCACCGGGGCGCCGGTGACGATCATCCCGTCAAACTTGCGGTGAGAAATCTCATCAAAGGTCAGATAAAAGGTGTCCAAATGGGATTTCGCAATGTTTTTGGATTCATGACTGGCGGTGTGCACCAGCGTGATATTCACCTGCAAAGGGGTGTTGGAAAGCAGGCGCAAAAGTTGGGTCTCGGTCTGAATCTTGGTGGGCATCAGATTCACAATCATAATTTCCAAGGGGCGAATATCCTGGGAAAGGGCACGTTGCTCGGTCATATAAAAGATGTTTTCCATCTCCAGCGTTTTGGCGGCCGGCAGTGCATCCGAAATGCGAATGGGCATGGGTTCAGACCTCCTTTCCTTTCAACAAAAATCTTCTTTTTTCCGATAAAAGGCAACAAAACAAATTGTCTTTCTTTCGTTTCTTTGCCCAGGCAGAAAAAGGCTCATACAAAGTTATCATATCACAAAACTTTTTTCTTGGCAACAGATTTTCTTTGGCAGAAAACAAGCAAAATAGCCAAACTTGCCGCCGCCTCATATTTGTTGTTTGCAAGGAATACAAAAAACGAAACCCTGCACCGAAACGGCACAGGGTTTTTCGCTTTGGTTATCTGAACTTGCGCTTACGGGCAGCCTCAGACTTCTTCTTGCGCTTCACAGAGGGCTTTTCATAATGCTCTCTCTTGCGAACCTCCTGGATGATACCATCCTTCTGGCTCTGACGCTTGAATCTGCGCAGTGCGCTATCCAGAGATTCGTTATCTCTGACACGAATTTCAGCCATTGATTTATCCCTCCCTCGACATGCCGCCGTTTGACAGCCGGAGTAATAGACAAAGAAAAGTCTTCGGATATTATAGCAAAAGACAATCCTTTTTGTCAAGCCTGTTCTTCCATATCTGTGGAAGAAAATCTTGCCTTTTTTCAGCGAACCACCAGGTTCACCAATTTGCCGGGCACATAAAGTTCCTTCACCGGGGTTTTGCCTTCAATGGCATCGGCCACCTTGGGCAGTTTCTTGGCGGCGGCGAGCACCTCGTCTGCCGGAGCATCGGGGGCGATGACCATACGCTCTTTGATCTTGCCGCAGACCTGAATAACGATTTCAACCGTCTTATCCACACACTTTTCAGGATCAAAGACCGGCCAGGCATTCTGATAAAGGGGTTTATCGGCCAGCTGCTGCCGTTCCCAAATCTCTTCGGTCAGATGGGGAGCAAAGGGATTCAAAAGCAACATCAAAACAGCCAGTTCCCCTTTGGTGATGCTGCCCTGATCGGTCACCTCATTCAGGAAACTCATCATCGCAGCGATGGCGGTGTTGAACTTCAGATTTTCAATATCTTCGGTCACCTTTTTGATGGTTTTGTGCAAAGAAACTTCCAATTCCTTGCGCACATCACCGTCACAAACGATCTCCTGCAAATTCCAGATGCGCTCGGCAAATCTTCTGCAGCCCTTGATGCCCGACTGGCTCCAGGGGGCGGTCTTTTCAAAGTCGCCGATGAACATTTCAAACAGACGCATGGTGTCGGCACCGTAATTGGCCACCACCTCGTCGGGGTTAACCACATTGCCTCTGGATTTGCTCATCTTCTGGCCGTCTTCCCCAAGGATCATACCGTGGCTGGTGCGCTTGGTATAAGGCTCTTTGGTGCTCACAAGGCCCAGATCATAGAGGAATTTGTGCCAGAAACGGGAATAAAGCAGATGCAAGGTGGTGTGTTCCATTCCGCCGTTATACCAATCCACCGGCAGCCAATAATCCAGCAGTTTGGAATCGGCAGGGGCGTTCAGGCAGGTGGGATCGCAATAGCGCAGATAATACCAGGAAGATCCGGCCCACTGGGGCATGGTGTCGGTCTCTCTTGTGGCCTTGCCGCCGCAATGAGGGCAGGTGGTGTTCACCCAATCGGTCAGTTTGGAAAGGGGGGATTCACCGTTGTCGGTGGGTTCATAACTTTCCACCGCAGGAAGCATCAAAGGCAGATCCTCTTCTGCCAGCGGCACCCAACCGCACTTTTCACAATAGACCAGCGGAATGGGCTCGCCCCAATATCTTTGACGGGAGAAAACCCAGTCACGCAGTTTGAAGTTGGTTTTGGCCTGGCCTTTATTTTCCTTTTCCAACCAGGCGGTGATGGCCTTTTTGGCCTCCTCCACACTCAGATCGTTCAGGAAACCGGAATTGGTCATCACGCCGGTGGCGCAATCGGTGAACGCCTCTTCCTGGACATTGCCGCCCTTGACCACCTCGATAATGGGCAAATCAAATTTTTTGGCGAATTCCCAGTCACGCTCATCGTGGGCAGGCACCGCCATAATGGCACCGGTTCCATAGGTCATCAAAACATAGTCGGAAACAAAGATGGGAATCTCTTTTCCGGTCACCGGGTTGATGCCGCAAACCCCTTCCAATTTCACACCGGTCTTATCCTTTGCCAGTTCGGTGCGCTCAAAATCGCTCTTTTTCCCGGCCAGAGTCCGATATTCCAACACCGCATCGAGATTGGAAATCTCTTCTTTATGGGCATCCACCAGCGGATGTTCGGGGGCAATCACCATATAGGTCGCGCCGAAAAGGGTGTCGGGACGGGTGGTGTAAACCCGCAGTTTTTCGCCCACGTTGGTTTCGAAATCCACCTCAGCGCCGTGGCTGCGGCCGATCCAGTTGATCTGGGAAGAACGCACCTTGTCGGGATAATCCACCAGACTCAGATCATCGATCAGACGGTCGGCATAGGCGGTGATCTTCAGCATCCACTGGCTCTTTTCCTTGCGGACCACTTCGCCGCCGCAGCGTTCACAGCAGCCGCCTACCACCTCTTCGTTGGCCAAAACCACTTTACAGGATTTGCACCAGTTGACACTCATCTCTTTTTTATAGGCAAGGCCTTTTTTGAAGAGCTGCAAAAAGATCCACTGGGTCCAATGATAATAGGCGGGATCGGTGGTGTTGATTTCACGGTCCCAATCGAACGAGAAGCCCAGCATCTGAAGCTGTTTCTTAAAATGGGCCACATTCTTTTCGGTAACAATTTCCGGGTGAATATGGTTCTTGATGGCATAGTTTTCGGTGGGCAGGCCAAAGGCATCCCAGCCCATGGGGAAGAGCACGTTATAGCCCTCCATCCGGCGCTTGCGGGAAACGATGTCCATGGCGGTGTAAGGCCGGGGATGACCCACGTGCAGCCCCTGTCCGGAAGGATAGGGGAACTCTACCAGGGCATAAAACTTGGGTTTGCTTGTGTCGTTTGTGGCAGCAAAGGCGTGTTCTTTCGCCCAGCGTTCCTGCCATTTTTTCTCAATCTCAGAAAAAGGATAATCCATTTTTTTCTCTCTTCCCTTCTGTCGTGGTGATTCTTTTATCAATTGAAAAAGAGGGTTATTTCTCTTCCTTCTGTTCGGGCAAAGGCAGATTCACCCCGTCAGCCCATAGTCGCTCCATCTGATAAAAGTTTCTCTTTTCCTGATGGAACAGATGCACCATCACATTTTCCAGATCCAAAAGCACCCAACCGCTTTGCGGAGTTCCCTCTTTTTTTCTGGGGGGTTCACCCCGTTTGGAGAGAGCTTCATCCACCGCGTCGGCCATAGCATCCAGCTGGGAAGCGGATGCGGCGGAAGCGATCACAAAACAGTCGGTCAAACTGGTCAGATTTTCCACCGAAAGCACCCGGATATCCAGCGCTTTCTTATCTTCCAAAGCCGCAGCAACCGCCATGGCTTTTTCTTTCATATCCATCATCATTTATCGGTTCCTCTCTTCCGGCTTTTTATTCGCCGGTCACATCATCCACCGTTGATCCGTTGTTATCATAATAATTGGTGGTGTTCCGCACTTCGATCAACCCAAGATCGCCGGATTTAATAGGATCCATATTGGCGCGGAACTTTTCATTGAGCACCTTGACCAAAGGCTCCAGATGAACGGTATAACAAGATTGACCATTGATATAAACCCCTTCACCCGGGACCATATCAAAAGAGATTTCAGAAGTATCCATGGCCAGAGCGGTGGAAGCAAGACTCAGGGCATCGGTGATGGAAACGTCGGTCTTCACATATTCCATCAAGGTGGGGATCATACCCAGGAGTTTGCCCTTGTTCATACTTTTGAGCTGCTTGATCATGGCAGCCACCAACACCCGCTGGCCCCGCTGCACACGGCCCAAGTCGCCGCCACGGCTGTTTCTCTCTCGCACAAAGACCTCGGCCTGTTTGCCCGAAAGCACCTGTTCGCCTTCTTTGAATTCCCAAACTTTACCGTCCACTTTCAAGGTGAAGGCCTCGTCAAAGCTGATTTTCACGCCGCCCATCGCATCCACCAGATCCCGGAAACCTTCCAGATTCACCAGCACATAATAATCCAGATGAATCTTGAATTTATCGCTGATGCAGTTCATAAGACCGTTGATGCCTCTGCCATAAACATCTCTGTTTCCCACATTATAAACGGCGTTGATCTTACCGGTCCAGACAGCATTGTCCACATAGGTGTCACGGGGGATTTGCAGGATGCTGATCTTATCGTTTACCATATCGATGTTGGCAACCATCAACGTATCGGTCAGATTGGTGCTTCTGGCATCCCCGGCATCAATCCCCGCAATCAGAATATTCACCTGTTTCTGGCGCAGTTCCGAAGGGGTTTCCACCGTTTCGGCCTTAGAAGTTTCCTCCTGCGAGGTGCCTTCCGGAGTATCGGCATTCAGCGGACGATGAAGAAAATAATCTCCCACCATCCAAACACCGCAGAACATACTCACCACACAGATGAGCGAAACGCCGAATGTCAGCCAAAGACCCAGTTTTTTGCGGTTATCTGCACCTGAGCGGATCTTCACCTGAAATTTGCGACCATTATTTTTCACGATCCAACATCTCCTTATGATATTCGACTTCCTTATTTTGCTCGGCTCCGGGCATAAAATGCCGCACCGTTTTTACTGTTTTCTGTCATTCTCACGCCCAGCGTTTCGGTCATATAATCAAAGATATAAGCGGTGGCGGCGTGGAGATCTTTTTTTGCCAATTCCCGGGCAAAGGGGGCATCGGCATAGGTGCGGTCTTCGCTCACCGCATCGGAAACAAACAAAATTTCCGAAAGAAGAGACATATCCGCCGCTCCTTCGGTGTGAGAATCCACCGCATCACAGATTGTTTGACAGATCTGATATTCCTTTTGCAGCAATCTGCTCCCTGCCTTGCTGTGTAAAAGTGCCTCAGGCAGAGAAAAAAGATCAACTGTAACAATACCATACTTATCGGCCTTTTGCAAGATACTTTCTGCGCTCTCTTCCCTGTAAAGATCGTGCAGACAGCCGGCAATAGCAGCCAACACCGGGTCTGTGCCTGCTGCTTCGGCCAACTGCCCTGCCATCTTTGCCACACACAGGGAATGATAGGCTCTTTTGGGAGAAAGCACCTTTTTTGCCAGATTTTCGGCATCGGGCAGGCTGATTCCGTAAGCATTCTTTTGCCGGGTCATTTCCGTCGGGTCAAGATAGAGGTTCTTTTTTTTCAGATATTCCCCCACCAAAGGAGAAACCAAATCCGAAAGATCCATTCCTGCCGCCGCCCTTTGGCGAACGATTGTGCTGCTGACGGAGGGAATTCTTGCCTCGATCAGAGAAATCTTTGCCCCATACTTTTCTTCCAGCCGCTTTGCCTCTTTTCGAAGGGGTTCATCTTCTCCACCCGAAATGCCGCCCCGTTCAAAGACAGCCAGTTCGGTTTGGTTCAAAATCTCCTCAAAATGCACCCACTTTTCAAAGGAGAGGAGGGAATCGGCCCCGACAAGCAAAACAAACCGATCCTTCGGGTATTCTTCCCGCAGCGAACGGAGGGTTTCAAAGGTATAGCTTTTTCCCGAACGCAACAGCTCCCGCCTGTCGATGTGACAGGCTCGGTCTGCCAATGCCAACTCCAGCATGGTCAGACGGTCTTCTTCGGTAGCTAGATGACTGATTTCCTTGTGAGGCGGCTGTGCATTGGGAATCACCAGCATTTTGTCGGGAGCGATCGCCTTCAAAAAAGCGTCGATCATCGCCTCGTGTCCCAAGTGGATGGGATTGAAGGTCCCCCCGAAAATCCCAAGCGTCAAATTTTTCACCCCCGTGCCCCACGGATGCGGGGCAAAACGATCACAGGATCCTTCTTTTTCGGGCGATAGACCACAAACTTGCGGCCGATGCACTGCACCGGTGCGGCATTCAGCGCATCACAGGCAACCTCACAGGCCTCTCTTGCCGTCTGAGGGGCAGTTTCCAAACAGGTGATCTTCACCAGTTCCTTGGCTTCCAGCGTTTGATCCAACTGGGCAAGCACCGAATCGGTCAACCCCTCTTTTCCAATATGAATCTGAGAGGCCAGTTGGTTGGCCATGGAGCGCAGATAGGCCCTCTGTTTGGGATGAATTTCTCTTGTCATCGTTTTTTCAATCCTCTCTGATTGCAACCCGACCCCATCGGGTGGTCACAATATCCTTTTCAATCTTTATGATAAAAATCAAACGCGGTTTTCTTCTTTCAGCCGGGCAACCAATTCTCTCAGCGCTGCCCCCCGATGGCTGACCGCATCCTTTTCCTCGGGGCTTGCCAGCCCAAAACTGCCCACTTCGTCCGAAAGGAACAGGGGATCATAGCCAAATCCCTCTTCTCCAACCGGAGCAAAATCGATCTTCCCTTCGCAAACCCCTTCCGTCTCGGTGAAACTTCCGTCCGGCCAGGCACAGCAGATGGCACAGACAAACCGGGCCGTCCTCTTTTCCATAGGAACATCTTTTAACTCCTGCAGCAGTTTTTGGTTGTTATCCTCATCGCTGCCGCCGGAATAACGGGCCGAATAAATCCCGGGAGCGCCGTCCAAAGCATCCACACAAAGCCCCGAATCATCCGCCAAAGCAGGCAGACCGCTCAAGGCACAGACATATCCCGCCTTGATCCGGGCATTCTCTGCAAAACTGCTTCCCGTTTCTTCGGGGTCGGCTTGCAAAGAAAGATCCGAAAGACTCAAAATTTCAAAACCCAGCGGTTCCAGCATCCGTTTATATTCCCGCAGTTTTCCTTTGTTGTTGGTGGCAGCGAGCAGTTGCATTTTTTGATTCCTCCCGATTTTTATCAGGCAAAAAGTGCCTTGGCAAAGGCTTCCGGATCAAAGGGCTGCAAATCGTCGATTCCTTCGCCGGTTCCGATCATCTTCACCGGAATACCGAGTTCTTCCTGAATGGCCAACACCACACCGCCCTTGGCGGTCCCATCCAGTTTGGTCAAAATGATGCCGGTGATGGGGGCAGTTTCGTGGAAGAGTTTTGCCTGGTTGACCGCATTCTGGCCGGTGGTGGCATCCAAAACCAACAGCGTTTCCAAAGAACAGCCTTCCGCCTCTCTGGTGACCACCTTCAAAATCTTGGTCAGTTCATCCATCAGATTCTTTTTGTTATGCAGTCTGCCTGCGGTATCACAAATGCAGACATCTGTTTTTTGGGCTTTGGCGCTGGCAACGGTATCAAACACCACCGCGGCCGGGTCGGCCCCTTCCTGGTGGCGGATCATCTTCACACCGCTTCTCTCTGCCCAAACGCCAAGTTGATCCACCGCAGCCGCACGGAAGGTATCTGCCGCCCCAAGGACCACACTTTTCCCCTCGTTTTTCAGGCGGTGAGCCAGTTTACCGATGGCGGTTGTCTTTCCGGCACCGTTGACTCCGATCACTACCACCACACTGGGGCTGGTGGAAAGATCCAGATCATTATCCCCGGTCAAAAGCGCTGTAATTTCCTGCTGCAGCATCTCTTTGATCAGAGCAGGATCGGTCACCTTTTCCTCTTTCACCCGGCGGCGCAGAGCGTCACAGAGTTTTTCGGTGGCAGCGACCCCCACATCGGCGCAGATCAACGCCTCCTCCAACGCTTCAAACAGATCCTCATCAATTTTGGTAAAGCCGCCAAAAATACTGCTGATCTGATTTCGGGTCTTGGTGAGAGAGGCTTTCAGCTTTTCAAACAATCCCATAAGTTGCTCCTTTTTGCATCCCCTTATTTGGTTGTCTTTTCCAAATGTGCCATCGCGCCTGCCACATCCAGGCCAAGCACCTTGGTCACACCCTTTTCCTGCATGGTCACACCGTAAAGGATATCTGCCGCCTCCATAGTGCCCCGCTTGTGGGTGATGCTGATAAACTGGGTCTTGTTGCCCAACAGTTTCAAATAATCGGTCAATCGGTTCACATTTACATCGTCCAGCGGCGCGTCCACCTCGTCCAGCACACAGAAGGGGGCGGGACGGACGGTCAAAATCGCAAAATAGATGGAAACGGCAACCATAGCACGCTCGCCGCCCGAAAGGCTGGTCAGGCTGCGGATCAGTTTGCCCGGCGGCTGTGCCTTGATCTCGATGCCCGAATTGAGGACATCTGCCGGGTCGGTGAAGGTCAATTCTGCCTCGCCACCGCCAAACAGATTATGGAAAATCTTAGAGAAATTGCTGTTGATTCTTCCAAACTCCACCGAGAAGAGATTCTTCATGGTGGCGCCCAGTTCGTCAATCAGTCCCAAAAGCTGCGCCTTGGATTCTTCCAGATCCTTCACCTGAGAGGAAAGGAAGGCGTGGCTCTCTTTCACCTCTTTATATTCTTCGATGGCGGCAGGGTTGACACTTCCCAGCTGGCGAATCTGCCATTTCAGACTGCCCACCTCTTTTTGGGTCTTTTCGGGGCTTTCCAGCACTTCTGCCTCGGCGGTGGCCTCGGTCAGGGTGATCTCATATTCATCCATCAATCCGTCAATCAAACGGGAGGATTCGTTTTCCATGGCGTTCCGACGCTCTTCCAGACGCACCTGCTCTCTGGTCAGATTGTCTTTTCGCTCTTGGTATTCCTTGCCCTCTTTTTGCAGCAGACTGACCTGTCCGTCCACCTCCAGACGGGCAGAAAGTTTGGCAGCAATGGCTTCGTCCAAACGGTCGATTTCGTCCCGGAACTGCTTCTCTCCTCCGCCGCCTTCTGCCTGTTTGGCCTGCAAAGCTGCCAGTTCTTCCCGCACTCTGTTTTGTTCGGCAAGCACAGAAGCGTTCTTGACCTCATCGTCTGCGTCCTGGGCTTCCAGGCGCAAACGCAAAAGATTCACCCGTTCCGCATCCTTTTTCAGTTCAATCACCGCAAGGCGGCAGGCATTCACATCCTCAAACAATTTGCTCCGACGGTTTTTCAATTCTGTCCGGTCGCCGGTGAGTTTATCGCTCTCTTCTTCCAGTTTGGCGATGCGGGCGGTTGTTTCTTTTTCCGTCTTTTCGCTCATTTCGCGGCTGCTTTCCAGCCCCGAAAGACGGCGTTTGTGGTCATTTTCTTCCCGAAGCAACGCTTCTGCCTTTTCCTTTTCGGCCTGCTCTTCTCTCGTCAGCGCGGCGGCTTCGGCCAATGCGGCAGCCCGATCCTCGCGCAACGTGGCGGCTTCGGCCTTAAAGGCAGTCAAAGAAGCCTGCATCTTTTCGATTTCGCCCTGAAGGGGTTTTGCCTTTCCTTTTTCCTGTTCCAGCGCCTCTCTTTGGGCTTTGGCCTTTTTCTCCATCTTCTCGATCTCGGCCGAGCGAGAGATCAGCCCGTTGTTTTTGGCGTTGCTGCCACCGGTCAAACTACCGCCGGCGTTGACAACCTGGCCGTCTTTTGTGACCACCCGATAACGGTAAGAGAGTTTTTTTGCCAGTTCGGTTGCGGCATCCAGATCTTCTGCCAGCAAAACACGGCCGAGCAAGGCCAAAACGATGCCGTCATATTTCCCGGCATATTCCACCGCTTCGCTGGCCAATCCCAAAAAGCCGGGCAGATTGCGCACGGCGGAAACATCCGCCTTTTGCCCTTTGACCGTTTCCATAGGCAGGAAGGTTGCTCTGCCGCCGTCGCCCTTTTTCAGCGCACGGATGGCCTCTTTTGCATCCTCCTCAGTGCGGCAGATGATGTTTTGCAAAGCACCGCCCAAAGCGGTTTCCACTGCCACCTCATAGCCCTCTTTGGCCTTGATTAGGCGGAAAACAGGGCCCTCGATACCGCCCAGAAGCCCGTTTTGCACCTGACGCAGCACATATTTCACGCTGTATGCAAAGCCTTCCATGTTCTTTTCCATATCCCGCAGGATACTGGCTCTGTGCTCTGCTTTGGCGATCTCTTGGTTTTGTTTTTCCCAGGCTGCGGTCAATTCGGCCAACTTTTCTTCCCGTTTGGCCAAAACGGTTTTCACACCTGCCTGTTGATTCTCATTGATTTTTTCCTGCTCTTCCAGCAAAGAAAGAAGATTGCCCGTTTCCTGGATGCGCCGATTCAGATCACCCTTTTGACTCTCTAACAGGTTCTTTTCTTCTTCGATACGGGCAAGACGGGCGGTCAATTCCTCTTTTGTGGTGGAAAAAGAGGCAAGCAGCACTCTGGCATTGGATTGCTCCCCGGTCAACCGGTTGATCTCACGGGTCAATTCGGTCAGTCGGTCGGAAGCATCGCTGTTTTCCAGATTCAAATGAGAAAGGGCCTCTTCCAGCCCAGCCTGTTCCTTTTCCTTGGCTTCGATCCGGGTGGCAAAGATCTTCTCTTCGGTTTTATAATCCTCCACCTGCTTTTTGCGCTCATCCCCACCCATTCGGATGGTTTCCATCTCCCGATCCAGACGGCGGATTTCTTCTTCCTTGTGGGAAATATCGTTGCTCAACACCGCCAGCGAGGATTTGAATTCCGCCAGTTCGCTTTCCTTGACGCTCTTTTCTTCCCGCAGACGGTCGGCCTCGGTGAGGATCTCTTCCATCCGGGTATAGATTTGGCGGATCTTTTCCTCATTTTCTTCCACCCTGCCGACGCAGTCGGTATATTCATTTTTCACTGCAAAGATCTTGTTTTCCTGTTCCCGCAGATCCTGTTTGAGCTTTTCCAGTTTATAAACCCAAAGGCTGATCTCCAGCCCCCGTTTTTTGCGGTCCAGTTCCAAAAACTTGGCCGCCTTTTCGCTTTGAATGCGCAAGGGCTCCAAACGGGATTCCTTTTCAGCCAGAATATCCCGCAGACGAGAGAGATTGTCTTCCGCCTGATCCAACTTACGGATGGCCTCTTCTCTGCGATGGCGATACTTGGCGATACCGGCTGCCTCTTCGAAGATATAGCGGCGTTCCAGTGGCTTGGCATTGACGATTTCATCCACCTTGCCCTGACCGATCATGGAATAACCGTCCCGTCCCAGACCGGTATCCATAAACAGTTCGTGGATATCCCGCAGGCGCACCGATTGGCCATTGATGAGATAATCGCTTTCACCGCTTCTGTAATACTTTCGGGTGACACGGATCTCCTCGGCGTCCATATCAAAGCGATGCTGGCTGTTATCAATGGTCAGCGAAACCTCGGCATAGCCCATGGGCCGCCGCTTTTGGGTTCCGCCGAAGATCACATCTTCCATCTTGCCGCCCCGCAGGCTTTTGGCAGACTGCTCGCCCAACACCCAGCGAATGGCATCCGAAACATTGCTCTTCCCCGAGCCATTGGGGCCGACAACAGCCGTCAAGCCCTTGCCGATCTCGATTTTCACCCGATCGGGGAAGGATTTGAAGCCCTGAATTTCCAAAGTTTTCAAAAACATGTT
>JAFQMB010000145.1 GCA_017421095.1 Oscillospiraceae bacterium | reverse complement strand
GTAGCACAAGAAGAAATCATTTGAAGCCGGAAGAGGATGAAAATGTCAAAAGCCTGTTGGCGGCCAACACCCCTTGTGTGGCCATCTTCGGCAAGGCCTGGATCCTGCATGTGACCGATATTTTACGCATCACGCCGGAAGAAAATCTGGCGATGGTGGAAGATACGGTGGCCTATTTGAAGGCCTTCGGCAAAGAGGTGATCTTTGATGCCGAGCATTTCTTTGACGGCTGCAAAGAAAACGAAGAATATGCCTTTTCGGTGCTGGCAGCTGCGGTAAAAGGCGGGGCGGATGTGCTTTGCCTTTGCGACACCTGCGGCGGCAGTTTGCCCGAATGGATCAGCCGTTGCACCAAACTTGTCTCTCAAAGATTCCCCACAGTTCGAGTGGGCATCCATTGTCACGATGATATCGGCTGTGCCGTGGCCTGTTCCATGGCGGCGGCCGGGGCAGGTGCCATCCAGATGCAGGGCACTTTCGTGGGCTTTGGTGAGCGCTGCGGCAACACCGATCTTTCGGTTCTTTTGCCCAATTTGGTGCTCAAATGCGGTTTTGAAACCGATTGTGAACTGAAAAATCTTTCCGCAACGGCGGCGAAGATCTCTGAAATCGCCAATGTGCGGTTGCGGAGCAACAAGCCTTATGTGGGGAAAAGCGCCTTTGCCCACAAGGGCGGAATGCATATCGACGGAGTGATGAAACTCCCCCGTTCCTTTGAACATATCGATCCCGAAACGGTTGGCAATCAGCGAAAATTTTTGACCAGCGAAGTTTCCGGAAGAGGGACACTCCTTCCCAAATTGCAGCAGCTGGATCCCAGTTTGACCAAACAATCCCCCGAAACCGGCCGGATTATGGCCGCCTTGAAGGAGCAGGAGCGAAAGGGTTATCAATATGAAGCGGCAGAAGCCGGATTGGAACTCTTTTTGAAAAAGGAACTGGGCGTTTGGCGCAAGCATTTCGATGTGGTCTTTTTCAAAACCACCGATGATTTTCCTGCTTCCGACGGCAGTATGCAGGCTTCGGCCATTTTGCAGCTGAGAGTGGGAGAAAAGGAAGAGGTGGCCGGTGCGGTGGGCAACGGTCCTGTGAACGCACTGGATATTGCCCTCAGAAAGGCTTTGGGTGTTTTTTATCCCGCAGTGCGGGAAATGCACCTGACCGATTTTAAGGTGCGTGTTATTGATCAGAGCAGCACCACTGCAGCAAAGGTGCGGGTGCTGATCGAATCTACCAACGGCGAAGAAAGCTGGACAACGGTTGGTGTTTCCAACGACATCATCGAGGCAAGTTTCCATGCGCTGGTTGATTCCTTTGAATATCAATTATCCAAGAAAGAGAGATGAAAGAATATGGCAATGACCATGACACAGAAGATCCTGGCGGCCCATGCGGGTGTGGATCATCTGGAGGCCGGAGAACTCACCATGGTGAATCTGGATATGGTGCTGGGCAACGATATCACCAGTCCTGTGGCCATCAGAGAGTATGAAAAATTGGGTAACGGCCCGGTGTTTGACAAGAAAAAGGTGGCAATGGTGATGGACCATTTCGCCCCCAACAAGGATATCAAGGCTGCTGAGCAGTGCAAGATGTGTCGCACCTTCTGCAACGAGCGTGGGGTGGAAAATTTCTATGACACCGGAAAAATGGGTGTGGAACACGCCCTCTTACCCGAAAAAGGTTTGGTAACGGCCGGTGATGTGGTGATCGGTGCCGATTCTCACACCTGTACTTACGGTGCTCTCGGCGCCTTTTCCACCGGTGTGGGAAGCACCGATATGGCCTGCGGGATGGCAACGGGCAAGGCCTGGTTCAAGGTGCCTGCCGCATTGCGTTTCAATCTGGTGGGGCAGCTCAATCCCCCCGTTTCGGGCAAGGATGTGATCCTGCATATTATCGGGATGATCGGTGTTTCGGGCGCCCTTTACCGTTCCATGGAATTCGGCGGCGAAGGCATGCACACCCTGAGTGTTTCCGACCGTCTTTGCATGGCCAATATGGCCATTGAGGCGGGCGCCAAAAACGGCATCTTTGAAGTGGATGATAAAACTTTGGCATTTTTGAAAGAGGTCGGTGCCAAAGAGCCTAAAATTTATGCTGCCGATCCGGATGCGGTTTATGAAAAGGTTTATACCATTGACCTTTCTGCCATCAAACCCACCGTTTCTTTCCCCCATCTGCCCGAAAACACCCACACCGTGGATGAAATCGAAAAGATTGCCATCGATCAGGTGGTCATCGGCTCCTGCACCAACGGCCGTTTGGAAGATCTGGCAGTTGCCGCCAAGATTCTGGCAGGCAAAAAGGTGGCCGAAAATGTTCGCTGCATTGTGATTCCTGCCACCCAGAAAATCTATTTGGAAGCGATGGAACTGGGTTATCTGAAAACCTTTGTGGAAGCCGGTGCTGCGGTCAGCACCCCCACCTGCGGCCCCTGCCTTGGCGGGCATATGGGCATTCTGGCCAAGGGTGAGCGTGCCGTGGCCACCACCAACCGTAACTTTGTGGGACGCATGGGTCATCCCGAATCCGAGGTTTATCTGGCCAGCCCGGCTGTGGCTGCCGCCAGTGCCATCTGCGGCTATATTGCCGATCCGAGAGAGGTGTAACATATGAATTTTCAAGGTAGTGTGATCAAATACGGTGACAATGTGGATACCGACGTGATTATTCCCGCCCGGTATCTGAACACCATCGATAAAAAAGAACTGGCCTCCCATTGTATGGAGGACCTGGATAAGACATTTGTGGCCCGTGTCAAGGCCGGGGACATTATGGTGGGTGGTGAGAATTTCGGCTGCGGATCTTCCAGAGAACACGCCCCCATCGCCATCAAGGAAAGCGGCATTTCTTTGGTCATTGCCAAGAACTTTGCCCGGATTTTTTATCGCAACGCCATCAACATCGGGCTGGCCATTTTGGAGTGCCCCGAGGCGGCGGAAGAGATCTGTGAAGGCGATGAACTTTATGTGGATGCCGATCAGGGGATCATCGAAAACAAGACCACCGGAAAAAGCTGGAAGACGGCGCCTTTCCCCGCTTTCATCCAGAATATTATCACCGGAGGCGGTCTGATTGCCGGCATCAACGACGGTAAAATCTAAAAAGGAGGATGGCTTTCATGCATATGAATATTGCGCTTTTGCGGGGCGATGGAATCGGCCCTGAAATCGTAGACAGCGCGGTGGAAGTGTTGAAAAAGGTGGGCGAACAATACGGCCACACCTTCACCTTCACCCCCTATCTTGCCGGCGGCTGTGCCATTGACGAAACCGGCGTTCCCCTTCCCGAAGAAACGGTTGCGGGCTGCAAGGCAAGCGACAGCGTGCTCCTCGGTGCTGTGGGCGGCCCCAAGTGGGATACCCTGCCCGGTCATCTGCGCCCCGAACGGGCCCTTTTGGGAATGCGTTCCGCCCTGGGGCTTTACACCAATCTTCGTCCTGCCAAACTGTATCCGGCCTTGAAAGAGGCTTGTCCTTTGCGGGCCGAAACGGTGGAAAAGGGCTTTGATCTGGTGATGATCCGCGAGTTGACCGGCGGCATCTATTTCGGCGAAAGAGGCAGAAGACAGGGTGAAAACGGCGAAGAAGCCTTTGACACCGAGTGCTATTCCGAAATGGAAATCGAACGCATCGCAAGAGTGGGCTTTGAAACCGCAATGAAGCGGGGCAAGAAGCTCATCAGCATTGATAAGGCCAATGTGTTGGAATCTTCCAGACTCTGGCGCGAGGTGGTACACCGTGTGGCTGCGGAGTATCCCGAAGTCACCCTCAGCGATATGCTGGTGGATAATGCCGCCATGCAGTTGGTTCGGGATCCTGCCCAGTTTGATGTGGTGGTCACCAGCAATATGTTTGGCGATATTCTGTCGGATGAATCTTCTCAGATTACCGGCAGCATCGGGATGCTTCCCTCTGCTTCTCTTGGTTCTTCCTAGTGTGGCATGTATGAGCCCATTCACGGCTCTGCCCCCGACATTGCAGGCAAGGGAATTGCAAACCCCATCGCCACCATCCTTTCCGCTGCGATGATGCTGCGCTATTCCTTTGATCTGGAAGAAGAGGCAGTCTGCATTGAGAAGGCGGTGGATCAGGTTTTGAATGACGGTTGGCGCACTGCCGATTTGGTGGGCAACAGCGGCATTACCCCCATCAACACCGCCCAGATGACCGAAAAAATTCTGGCAGCCATCTGCTGATTTTATGATATTCCCGCGGCAGGCAAATATCCTGTCCGACCAAAAGAAAGGAAGCGTTTGCGCAATGCAGACTATCACCATTACCAAAACAGCCAACCCCAAACAAAAGCCCGATCCTGCCAAAATGGGCTTTGGCAATTATTTTACCGACCATATGTTTTTGATGAACTATGATGCGGGTGAGGGATGGCATAATCCCAGAATCGTTCCCTATGGCCCCATTCCGTTGGATCCCAGCGCTATGTGCCTGCACTATGGCCAGGAGGTCTTTGAGGGGATGAAGGCCTATCGCAACGCCGAAGGAGAGGCGGTGCTCTTTAGACCCGACCGAAATATGGCCCGCCTGAACATTTCCAACGAACGGCTCTGCATCCCTCTTGTGGATGAGAAGTTGGCGGTGGAAGCGGTGAAGCAGCTGGTGGCGGTGGATGAGGATTGGATCCCCCAAGGAAAGGATACCGCCCTTTATATCCGCCCCTTCATTATTGCGGTGGATCCCCATCTGGGGGTGCATCCTGCCGAACACCTGCTCTTTATGATCATCATGAGTCCGGTGGGCTCTTATTATAAAGAGGGTATCAATCCGGTGAAAATTTTTGTGGAACAGGAGTATGTGCGGGCGGTCAAGGGCGGCATGGGCTTCACCAAGACGGCAGGCAACTATGCCGCCAGCCTCAAAGCGCAGGAAAAGGCCTTGAAAAACGGCTATTCTCAGGTGCTTTGGCTGGATGGTGTGGAACGCAAATATATCGAAGAGGTTGGCACCATGAATGTCTTCTTCAAATTAGGCGACGAGGTGATCACCCCCAGTTTGGAAGGCAGCATTTTGGGCGGTATTACCCGGATGAGCAGCATCCAGTTGCTGGAAAGCAAAGGAATTTCCGTTTCGGAACGCCGGCTTTCTTTGGATGAGGTGGTGGCAGCCGCCGACAGAGGAGAATTGATGGAGGCTTTCGGCACCGGCACCGCCGCGGTGATCTCGCCCATCGGTGAATTGATTGTGGGAGACAGACACATTGTGATCAACAACAATCAAATCGGCCCGGTGGCCAAGATGCTTTACACCGAATTGACCGATATTCAGAACGGTCGCATCCCCGATCCCTTTGGTTGGGTGGTCAAGGTTCGCGGCTGAAAAAAGAAACAAGAGAGCCCGCCCTGCTTTGCAGGGTGGGCTTTGTTTTTTTGAGGAAAAAAGAGAAGAAACAAAGGGACGAATACCGCATCGGTATTGACAAAACATCAGGATGTTTGATATAATTTTGACAAAGGAGAGATCCTTTGATTGGCAGAGAAAACTGCTGATACCCAAATCGAGAGGAGATGGAATGATGAAACGAAAAGGAACATGTTTGCTTGCTTTTTTGCTTGCGTTACTGTTGCTGATCGGCTGCCAGCCGACAGGTGTGCCCGAGCTTTCTTCTGTGCCGGAAGAATCGTCGCTGACTGAGGTGTCTTCTGAAAAAACAGAAGACGGTTCCGAAATCGTTTCGGAGCCCTCCTCTTCGCCGGAAGTTTCTTCCGAGCCGAAAAGTGAGCCCAAATCGGAAGTTAAATCCGAGCCCAAATCGGAAGTTAAATCCGAGCCCAAATCGGAAGTCAAGAGTGAGATCAAGTCGCAGGTTGCGGAAAAAGAGCCAACCAGCCAGCATGTTCACAACTATATTACAACGGTGGTGCAACCCGGATGTTCAAATGCGGGATATACCAATCACGTTTGTTCTTGCGGAGATTCTTATACCGATCAAATCGTTGAAGCCTCTCACACTTTGATTAACTGGACTTGCACTGTTTGCGGAGAACCGGATCGCAAGGTCGCTTTTGATCACTTGGTTGGTTTTGTGAAAGAATACGGCGATTATGAAAATGGAGCGGAAGGAAATGCGGCATATTATGTTTATAATCGGCCGGAAAAAAGAGAACTCTCTGCCAGATATGATGAATGGGTTGCCATTTGCGGGCTGTTTCGGATATATTATTTCCCGGATACAGAGGTTGTGTGGTTTGCTTCTTCCGGAACAATGAATCGCAATCTTCCAGGGAACTATATGTGGTTTGATAATATGACTTATATTGAATTGCGCAGAGGTGCTACGGCGTTTGTTTATGGCTTGATAGAAGAGGGGAGAGAAAAAGGAAGTCAATACACAATGAGCTATCACGACACTTTTTCTATGGCTGCTTATGGAGAAAAAACGGTTTTACCTAGAGATTATTGCCGGATAGAAAGCGAAAAGCCGATCAACACCATTGCACACGGCAAGATTGATGTATTTTTAGATTTTTACGTCTATAATACTTTATACGAAATGGAAATGATGTTGACCGAAAGCGAACTGCAAATGGAATTGCATGATTTGGGGTTTGAACTATTCTATCTTTGACCGTAACATAAAATGCGGAGGAAAATTAATAAAAGCCCGCCCTGCTTTGCAGGGTGGGCTTTGTTTTTTTGAGGAAAAAAGAGAAGAAACAAAAGGACAATACCGCATCGGTATTGACAAAACATCAGGATGTTTGATATAATTTTGACAAAGGAGAGATCCTTTGATCGACAGGGGAAACTGCTGATACCCAAATCGAGAGGAGATGGAATGATGAAACGAAGAGGAATGGGTTTGCTTGCTTTTTTGCTTGCCTTGCTGCTGTTGATCGGCTGTCAGCCGGTGGGTGGGCCTGAACTTTCTTCTGCCCCGGAAGAATCGTCGCTGACAGAGGTGTCTTCTGAAAAAATAGAAGAAAGTTCCGTGATCGTTTCGGAACCGCCCTCTCAAGAAGTTTCTTCCGAACCGAAAAGTGAGCCCAAATCGGAAGTTAAATCCGAGCCCAAATCGGAAGTCAAGAGTGAGATCAAGTCCGAACCCAAGTCAGAAGTTAAATCCGAACCCAAGAGTGAGCCAAAATCCGAAATCAAAAGTGAAACTGTTTCGGATACTGAACCTTCTGCATACACACCGGAACTTTGGCGTGCCGATGGAAATGACGGCCGTTACATTTATCTGTTTGGGTCCATTCATTTGGGCGATGAGAGTATGTATCCGCTGCCCGATTATGTGATGGATGCCTATGATTCCTGCAAAACGCTGCTGGTGGAATGTTTGATCGATAAGGAATTCAGCGATGAGGAAATCTATCAGATGCTGCGCCCGACGATCTATCAAAAAGGCACCATCAGGGACTATGTTTCTGCTGAAACCTATGAAGCAGCCAAAAAGGTGTTGCAGGATTATGGCGTTTATGATGAGTATCTGGATTATTATAAACCCGTTATGTGGGAAAGCATGCTTTCGGATGCCATCTATGAAGCAGCAGGAATAACGGGTGACTTCGGTGTGGATCAATGGTTTATTGATCGGGCAAGAGCCGAAAACAAGACCATTGTGGAATTGGAATCAGCGCAAAAGCAGTATGAATGGCTGGGCGGATTTTCCGATCAGCTGCAAGAGGTGATCTTAGAGAGCCTGACCGAACCTTATTATGTGGAAAACAATGCCTTTGCCATCACCAAGTTCACGCTGCCCATGTGGAAGGCAGGCACCCTGAACGAGAACAATAATTTTGATTACACCGGGTTGGAAGGTAAATATCTTGCCGCACAAAAAGAATACGATCAGGTGATTCTCATCGATCGTAATATCAAAATGGCAGAAAAACTCAACGGTTTCCTGCTCACCAAAAACAGAGGCTTTGTGGTGGTTGGTGCCAGTCATATTTCGGGAGAAGGCAGTTTGGTGGAATTGTTGAAAGACTATGGTTATACTGTGACCCGTGTTCTTCCGGAAGAGGATGAATAATACTGATTTGATGATGTTCGAAAATCCCGCCCTGTTTTGCAGGGTGGGATTTGTTGCTTTCAGGGCAAACACCGAGTTGTGCCGGCGAATGGATAAAAAACTCCCCCGTCAAACAAAGACGGGGGAGGAAAGTGGCTTTAGTTTTCGGTGGCAACCTCTTTTAAGGTGGCGGCAAGGCCAGCCAAAGACTGCATTTCGCTGGGAATGATGATCTTGGTGGATTGGCCGTTGGCAACCTTTTCCATGGCCTCGAAACTCTTCAAGGTCAAAACCTCTTTTGTGGGGTCGGCTTCCTTGACCTTTTTCAGACCCAGGGCAGTGGCTTCCTGCACCTTCAAAATGGCTTCCGCCTGACCCTCGGCCTCGCGGATGGTGGCCTCTTTCACGGCTTCAGCCCGCAAAATGGCGCTTTGCTTTTCGGCTTCCGCCGTCAGAATCATGCTTTCTTTTTGGCCTTCAGCCACCAGAATGGCGGCCTTCTTTTCGCCTTCTGCCCGCAGAATCTGTTCCCGGCGTTCCCGTTCTGCCTTCATCTGCTTTTCCATGGCATCCTGAATCTCACGGGGAGGAAGAATGTTCTTCAATTCCACCCGGTTGACCTTAATGCCCCAGGG
>JAFQMB010000144.1 GCA_017421095.1 Oscillospiraceae bacterium | reverse complement strand
TTCATTTTTTCGATCTTTCTTTTTTTCTCTGCCTCGATCTTTTGACGGGTTTCATTCAATAGCAGACGGGAGGCCTCGGTATCCCGATAAAGAGGAATAAAGGCGGGATCGGTCTTCTTCCGCTTTGCGGTGCGAAGATAGAAGAAAATCAAAAGCCCCAGAGAAATGGGCACCAGGATGGCGGAAAGCAGCTGGGACACCCGAATGTTGGTCTCGCCGATATAAAGACTGTCGGTTCGAAGCCCTTCCACCACGGCACGCTCTGCCCCATACCAAAGCAGATACAAAAGGGTCAATTCCCCGTCAAATTTGCGGTGTTTGTGATAAAAAAGCAGGATGATCGCCCCGAGCAGGCACCAGACAGATTCATAAAGGAAACAGGGATGCACCAGAATATCCGGATCATAACTGCCGGTGATGGCCACCATTTCGTTTGCGATTTTGGGAGAGCCCATACCAAAGAGAAAATCAGGAGACGTGGCGGCACCGTAAGCCTCCACATTCATAAAATTCCCCCAGCGGCCAAATCCCTGCCCGATCAGAAAACCGATGGCGGCCATATCCACCAACGGAAGAGCCGGGATCTTTTTGATTTTACAAACCAGCGCCCCCACAGAAAGACCGCCGATGATGCCGCCATAGATGGCAAGCCCGCCACCGCGGATGTTAAAAATCTCCCAGAGGTTATCCCGATAGAGATCAAAATGGAAGATGACAAAATAGGCTCTGGCGCCGATGACTGCGGCGATCACCCCCCAGAAAACAGGGTCAAACATATGGTCAAAATCCACCCCAAATTCTTTGCAACGAGTGAGCGCAAAAATCAGCGCGCAAAGAAAACCGGTGGCGATGATCACCGCATACCAGCGGATTTCCAGACCAAACAGTTCAAAAGCCGTGTTGTTGAGTTGAAATTCCAACCCCAAATTGGGAAACGTGACAGTATTCATTGATTTCCTCCTGATTCTTCCGGCAAAATCAGAGCAATGGACAGATTTTCCGGGTCCAGTTCTTTAGAAACAAATTGTTGAATTTCCTCGGCTGTGATCTCTTTCAAAATCTCGGCCGTTTCAAACAGAGTGTATGCACAAAAGGCAGCGTCCACCAGCTGCACCGCCAGATCGCCCATATCCGTAAACTGGCGAATCTGCTTGCCATATTCGGTGCGGCGGATTCCCTCAAAGGAATTTTCATCGCAGCCCTTTTCTTTGAAATCTCGGATCCGCCGTTTTGCAGCATCGATCAGCAGATCTGCCTGCTCGGTTTCACCGTCACAAAGAATTGCCAGATAGCCGTCACCCTCCAGCACCGAACAGTCAAAGCAGCTGTTGATCACCCCTGCATCATACATCTCCCGATAAAAGGGGCTGCTCTCGCCAAACAGACATTCGGTAGCCACACAGGCCAAAACATATTTTTTCAGCCGCTTTTCCTTGTCTTCTTCCGGATGCATTTTGATTCCCAAGGTAAAAAGGGGCTTGGATACAGGCATTTTCTTTTCGGTCCTTTTCACCCGCACCGGATAAGGCTCTTCTTCCGGCATCCGGATCACTTCAAAATCCGGACGTTTGGGCAGAAGTGTTTGGCAAAGTTCCAGCAGCCGATCCCGATTAAAATTACCGGCTGCGGTGAGCACCATATTCTGGGGCCGATAAAACAAATCATAACAACGGTGAAGCAGTTCGGGGGTGATCTGTCGGATGGATTCCACACTTCCTGCGGTGTCGATCCGAATGCTGTGATGATGATAAAGGCTCTGCAACAACAAAAAATAACTCTGCCAGAAGGGATTATCATCATACATTCCGATTTCCTGGGCAATAATCCCCTGCTCTTTTTCCACCGTTTCCCTGGTGAAATACGGGGTGGAAACAAAATCCAACAAAATGGTCAGATTCTCTTCAAACCGATCGGTGGCGGTAAAATAAAAGACCGTTTTGTCCCCCGAGGTAAAGGCATTGGCAGAGGCACCGGTTTCGGAAAAACGGGCAAATGCATCCCCGTTTTCATCTTCAAACAGCTTGTGTTCCAAATAATGGGCGATCCCCTCCGGCACACAGATGGGCTCCTCCCCCTCTTTTGGAATGAAACGGTTGTCGGTGGAACCGTAATGCACCGCAAAGCAGGCGGTGGCAGAAGAGGCTGTGGGATCCTGATAGAGCACAACCTTCAATCCGCTTTCCAATTCCAAAAGTTCATAAGACTCCCGAAGCAATAAAGAGGCGCAGGTTTTACGCTTGATCGTCTTCAACTTGCTCCTCGCCCCCTTCCATACACAAAAGATAGACGGTGTCTTTTTTGAGTTTTCCTGCCAACTGCCGGATCTCTTCGGGATCCACCTGCTGCAACAGGCTAAATTCATGGGCCAGCGTTCCGCCGCCTTGCAAAATACGGGTGAAATTCCACCAATCCATAGTGGAAACCGAATCGGAAGCAGAGCGATAGGCAGTGGCCAGATAGCGAAGGGCGATCTCCAGTTCCTCTTTGCTGCAACCGTCGGCAGCGATGGAATCAATCTCTCGCTGGATGGCATTTTCCGCCCGGGTGACATTTTCTTTTTCTACCCCGCAATCGGCAATCATAACCCCTTGATAGGCGCTGCTTCTTGCGGCACAATAATAGCAAAGACTTTCCTTTTCCCGAATGTTCACAAAAAAGCGGGAGGAGGGCGAAGAACCCAAAATGCAGGAAAGCACCTTCAAAGCCACCCGCTGTTCCCTTGCCGGGCCAAGGGCATACCCTACCACCAACTTGGCCTGTTTCACCGGCATTTGTTCGGTGACACGCTTCACCTCCACAGGCATTTTATGACCCGAACGGCGCAGCCGATAGATCTTATCGCGGGAAAGTTCACCGAAACGGCGGGCAAAAACAGCCTTTGCCTCTTCCTCGTGGCCGCTGCCGGTGAAGGTGATTTCAATTTTGGCAGAAGAAAGCATCCGAAGCCAGGCTTCCTTGGCGTCTTTTACCGTCAGATTACGAATATCTTCCGCTTCTCCCAGTTTGGAAAGGCTGCCGTCTTCCCCGGCAAACATCACCCGGCGGAACTGGGCCAGCGCATAGGAGCGTTTGTTATTCTGCTCGCTGAGCACCGTATCCAACAACATCTGCTGTTCCAGACGGAAGGATTCTTCCGGAAAATTGCCCGTTTCATCCAGCAAAGGATCCAAAACCGCATCACAAAGAAGTTCTGCAGCCTGCCGGGTCAAATCTTCCGGCGTGAGCGCATAGGAATCATCAATCACCTCCACGGTGAAAGAAAGAACCTGATTGCCTTCGATTTTATGAACGTTTCCGTAAAGATCGGCGCCGTAAAGCCGACCCATCTCATCAGAAAAGGCGGTGATGGTGGGAAATTTCCGGCAGCTTTTGGTAAACAGACAACTGAGCACCGCATTGGCGGAAGCCTCGTTTTTGCGCAAAGGAAGCACAAAATAAATACTCATCCGATTGATCTTATATTTTGGCCGGATGCAAGAGGTGAAATGCACCCCTTTTCCCAGTGCCAAACGATGAAACTCCCGCATATTCCGCACCCCTTTCCGAATCAAAAAGTTCCATAATCGGTTTATTTTACCACGCCGAAGAAAAAAAGAAAACCTTTCCTTTGAAACATTTTTGAAATTCCTTTGGATTTCTTTCCGATTCCTTGCAGAAGATGAAGAAGAATTGTCTGAAATCGGGTGCATTCCCCTTGCGACAACGGAAAAAATATGCTATACTTTATGTGTATGTCCCGAGAATGTAACGCAAATAACCGGTAACTCTTTTTCATCCCGATTTTCAAATCACCGGCAAGGCCGGAGCAAAAGTGAGGATGCTTTGATTATGACTGAAATTCTAAAGAAAGAACAGTATGGCGAATATGAAGCCTTTGCTATGGATAACCGCTTTGCCTGTTTCACCCAATCTGTCTCCTGGACCGATGTGAAAGACAACTGGGGCCACGAAATTGTGGTCAGCCGGGATGAGGCAGGAAAAATTCGCGGCGGAATGCTTCTTTTGCTGCGCAAAATTCTGCCGGGTATGGTGTTCCTTTATGCGCCCAGAGGGCCTGTTTGCGATGTGAAAGATAAAATTGTGATGGAAGATCTTTTGGCAGGCGCTAAACTGGTCGCCAAAAAATACGGTGCTTTTGGTTTGAAGATCGACCCTGCCATTTTGGAAAATGACGAAGAGTCCATCGCCGCTTTGCGGGCTTACGGTTTCCGTTATCAACCCGATGCCGATGAATACGACACCATTCAGCGCCGCTGGAACTATGTTCTGCCGAATATTGAAGGGTGGACAAGTGATGAACTGCTCGCCTCGTTCAGAAGAAAACACCGCTGGAGTGTGAGAAATGCCATCCGCTGCGGAGTAGAGTGCCGCAGCGTCGGAAAAGAGGGGCTGGACGATTATATGCGCCTTTCTGCCCTGACCAGCGAGCGCCATAATTTTGTGGCAAGAGGAAAAGAATACCTGGGCAAGATGCTGGATGCTTTCGGCGAAGATCGGATGCGCCTTTATTTGGTTTATTATGAAGGAAAGGCCGTTTCCGGCGCCATCGCCTGCCGTTACGCCGGACGGGTTTATCACATTTTCGGTGCCTCTGATAAGGCTTACGGCCATGTCTGCCCCAACTATTTGATGCAGTGGACCATGATGAACTGGGCATTGGAAACCGGCTGCTTTATGTATGACTTTATGGGCATCCCTGCCAAGTTGGATGAGAACAGCCCGATGTTTGGGGTTTATCGTTTCAAAACCGGTTTCAGAGGGGAAGTTTATGCCTATGCCGGGGAATTTGATCTGACCTATTCCGCTTTCAAGGCGGGGCTTTTCCGTCTGATGCTGGCGGTTAAAAAGATGCTGGGCAGTGTAAGGCACTTTTTCTCTGGGTTGGGGCATCGGAACAAATCCACCGCAGAATACGCCCAGGAAAACAAAATAAAAGAAGCGAACGAACAACAGGAGGCAGGCGAATGATCGCGTATCTGAACGAAAAAGACAAAGCAGCCTGTGCGGAATATGAAGCCTTTGTGGAGTCCTGCAAACTGGGAAATTTTATGCAGTCACTCGGCTGGGCCCATGTGAAAAACAACTGGGGCCATACAGTGCTGCTTTCCAAAGATGAGACGGGTGCCATACGAGGCAGTATGCTGCTCCTTTCCCGCCGTCTTCCCTTGGGGCTCAGTATGCTCTATGCGCCCAGAGGGCCTGTCTGGCGGGCCGGCGAAGATGGGGTTTTTCGTGAACTGTTGGAAGGAGCAAAAGCCCACGCAAAAAAAACAGGCGCCTTTCTTTTGCGCTTTGACCCTTTGATTCTGGCCGAAGATCAAAAGGAAATCGATCTGTTGACCGGCGAAGGATTTGCCTTTACCCCCGATATGCCCGATTACACTACCACCCAGCCACGCACCAACTATATTCTTCCCGATCTGATCGGCAAGAGCGAAGAGGAAATGCTGGCCTCTTTCAAGCAGAAATGCCGTTATAACATCAAGGTGGCCAAAAAACACGGAGTGGAATGTGTCATCTGCGGCAAAGAAAAACTGGATGACTTTGTCCGTCTTTCCCGCATCACCGCGGAACGGGACGGTTTTATTGCCAGAGATTATTCTTATTTTGAACGGATGCCGGATGCATACGGCGATCGCATTCGCCTTTATCTCTGCTATTATGACGGAAAGGCCATTTCCGGGGCCATCACCTCGGTCTATGCCGGGGTTGCCTCTTATATTTACGGTGCTTCCGACAATGAATACCGCAATGTGATGCCCAACTATCTGATGCAGTGGGAGATGATCCGCTGGGCCTTGGAAGAAAACTGTCGGGTTTATGATTTTATGGGCGTTCCCAACGATTGTATAAAGGGCGATTGCCAAAATGGTGTCTATCGTTTTAAGGCACAGTTTAACGGCAAAGCCGAGGCCTATGCCGGGGAATTTGATTTGGTGCTTCGTCCCCTTTGCAATAGGTTGTTTCTTTTGATGCAATGGGCCCACAGCCTGCCCGGCAAACTGCGCCATCGGCTTCGCAAACTGAAAAGCAGATAAGCTTGACACTTTAACGGAAAGGACCCAACATCTATGATTGCCTATCTTGATCTTTCCGATCCCCGGGTGCAGGCGGAATACGATGCCTTCGTTTCCTCTCTGCCTGCCGGTGGATTTATGCAGGCCTCCGGTTGGCGGGAGGTAAAAAACAATTGGCGAAGCGCCTGTGTTGCCTCTTTGACAGAAGAGGGCAAAATCCGGGGCAGTATGCTGATTTTGATTTTGAAAAAAGAGGGCGGCTCTTTCCTTTATGCCCCCAGAGGGCCTGTTTGTGACCTGAATGACCGGGAAGTTTTGGCCGAACTCACCGAAGGTGCCAAAAAAATTGCCCTGGAAGAGGATGCCTATCTTTTGCGGGTGGACCCTTATATTGAAGCCCACGAACAGGAAAAGATCGATCTTTTGGTGGGACTCGGCTTTTCTTACACCCCGAATCAAAGTTTCCACCAATCCACCCAGCCCCGATTCAACTATATGCTCCGCAACCTGGACGGTCAAACCCCGGAAGATCTGCATAAGCGTCTTGGAACCAAATGCCGCAGCAGAATCCGCAGAGCAAAGGAAAACGGAGTGGAATGTGTTTGGGGCGGTAAAGAACTTTTGGATGATTTTTACGCCCTTTATTCGGTGACAGGCGACCGAAAGAAGTTTTCCATTCGGCCCAAAGCCTATCTGGAACGGATGCTGGACGCCTTTGGCGACAAAGCCAGAGTCTATCGCTGCTCTTATGAGGGAAAACCCCTTTCCGCCGGTCTTTCGGTCTGTTTCGGAAGCCGACTCTGTTATGTCTACGGTGCCTCCTGCTCGGAACACCGTGACCTCTTCCCTGCCTATCTTCAGGTTTGGGAGATGATGAACTGGGCGCTGGAAGAGAACTGCTCCCTCTTTGATTTCCAAGGAATCGTCCTCACTCCCGAAGAAAGTGAAGAACTTTATCAGGTCTATCTTTTCAAATCCAATTTCCGCACAGGCGAAGCCGTGGAATTTGCCGGAGATTTTGATTTGGTTTTTAAAAAGGAAGTTTATGAAAGGTATGAAGGGGCCGGCAACGGCCATTGAATAAAAAGGAGGAAAAATTATGGCAAACGATATGTTGGTCAAGCTTTATGATCTGCCCGATTTCACCAAGGTGTTTGATCGCATCAAACAGGGCGGATACCGGCTGCAGCGGGCTCATCCTTGCGACAGAAACAGAGTGATCGAAGAGGTGCGCGCCCACTTCCCCTACTGGGTGAATGAATGTGAAGCCGCCTTTTCCAAGGAAAATCCCAGCATTTACATCGCGGTGAAGGATCACGAAATGGTCGGTTTCGGCTGCTATAACGCCACCGCAAAAGGCTTTTTCGGGCCGGTTGGTGTTTGGGAAGAACACAGAGGTCATGCCATCGGAATGGGCATTTTGGCAAAGTGTATGCAGGCACTGGAAAGCGAAGGTTATGTTTATGCCATCATCGGCTGGACAGAAATTTTGGAATATTATGAAAAGGCCTGCAACGCCATCACCATCCCCGATTCCTTCCCCGGCGGATACGGCAGAATGATCGCCCTGGATCCGCACAAAGCCGAATAAACCTTTTTCTCGAAAAAAGGCAAATTTTGCTTGACTTTTCAAAGAGACCCTGCTAAAATTCATATGTTACGGCCAACCGCAGGCTGTGATATTAAGAAAATTTAATCCTTGCTCTTCACAAAGATGAAGGGCCAAAGTCCAGAAGGAGGTGTAAAACATGGCTAAACTGTCCGAACAGTATGAAACCATCGCCGTGTTTTCCGTGAAGGAAGGCGACGAGGTTGCTCAGCAGCTGAGTGAAAAATTCAAGGCTCTGATCGAAAAGAATGCAACGGTGGACAAGGTGGAAGAATGGGGCAAGCGCAAGCTGGCTTACGATATCAACTACCAGTCCGAAGGTTACTATCTGCTGGTCGAATTCACCTGCACTCCCGATTTCCCCGCCGAGCTCGAGCGTGTTTACGGGATTACCGATGGTGTGCTTCGCAGCATGATCGTCAAAAAAGGCGAATAACAGCAAACGGGAGGTTTTGGGAAAATGATCAACAATGTTGTTTTGATCGGTCGGCTGACGGCTGACCCCGAACTGAAAACCACTGCACAGGGCACCAGCTTCTGTCGCTTCTCCATTGCGGTCGATCGCGAATTTACCCGTCAGGGCGAAGAACGCCAGACGGATTTTATCAACATCGTGGCATGGCGTCAAAACGCTGATTTCATCAGCAAGTATTTCAACAAAGGCAAGCTCATCGGCATTCAGGGCAGCATCCAGACCGGCAGATACACCGATCGGGACGGCAACACCAGAAACAGCTTCGATGTGGTTGTCAACCGGGCTTCCTTTATCGGGCCCAAGGGCGACAGCAACAATGCTCCTGTTGAAAACACCTTTGATGTGAGCAATGTGAGTGATTTCTCAAAAGTTCCGGAAGATGATTCCGAGCTTCCCTTCTGATCGTTTGACTCGATCTGACCATTGAATTTTTAAGAAGGAGGTTTTCACCATGGCTTTCGATCGTCCCCGCGGCAACAAAAAAGGCCGTAAAAAGGTTTGTTCTTTCTGTGTTGATAAGGCTGAAACCATCGACTATAAGGATATTGCCAAGCTGAAGAAATATATGTCTGAACGCGCCAAGATCCTGCCCCGTCGTGTCACCGGCACCTGCGCTTGCCATCAGCGTCAGCTGACCATCGCTATCAAGCGTGCCCGTGAGTTGGCTCTTCTGCCCTACACCAACGACTAATCAAAGAACCAAAACGTCCACAGCAAAAGCTGTGGGCGTTTTTCTTTTTGCTCTCTTGAGGATTTGGATAAAAAAAGAGACCATCCTGTGGGATGGTCTCTTTTGCGCATTTATCAATCGGTAGGCATTCCGGCATCTTCCTCAGTGGGCTTGGAACTACCTTCTGCAGGTTTGGAAGAACTCTCCCCGGCGGGCTTGGAAGTATCCTCGGCAGGCTTGGAAGAAACCTCTTCCTTGGGCTTGCCGCACTCCTTACATTCTTCGGGAATATAAGTGGATTTATAATAACCAACCCGGGTACTTTTACATTCCAGGCCAGCCAGTTTTCCGGTGACGGTGCAATAATTTTTCTGGATCACAGAACCGTCATAGGTGAAGTTTTTGACTTCCATTCCCTGATGAACCTTGGACATAATCTTCTGCCAAACATTTACCGGATAGTTATTGGCACTTTGGACCTCGGGAATGTCATATCCGATCCAGACTGCGCCGCAATAATAAGGGGTTGCACCGGCAAACCAAAGGTCACTGTAATCTTCGGTGGTACCGGTCTTGCCCATCACTTCCCAACCCTTGATTTTGGCATCGGTTGCCAAAGCATTGGGACCATAAATACAGTTTTGCAGCAGACGGTTCATCACCGTGGCCGTATCGGGAGAAAAGGCGGTGATCCCTCTGGGGGTGTTGCTGATGACCACCTCGTCATTCACATCCACGATCTTGGTAAAGGTAATGGGTTCGTAAAACGTGCCGCCGTTGGCAAAGGGCACATAAGAGGCACAAACCTCTTCCAGTGTAACACCGGTGGTCAAAGCGCCGATGCTCATGGGTGCAATGGCAATGTCACTGAAAACCTGATTCCCCTTTTTCATATATTTGACCAGATCCATTCCCAAACGGGTGGTCACGAAGTCATAACTGGTTTTGGGGGTCACCAGA
>JAFQMB010000143.1 GCA_017421095.1 Oscillospiraceae bacterium | reverse complement strand
TCGAAAAGCGAGCAAAGCGTGCTATTATTGAGGAATCCACCGAAAAGATCATTTGGGAAGACAAAAAGGAAGAAGAGAGCGTTAATTCGGAAGAAACGGTTCAAAATTTGGAAGAAAACGCCTAAAATTCCTGAAAAATCGCAAAATTACCCTTGACATTTCCTGCCTGTTTTGATAAAATAGGCGAGCCGCATAGACTGGGCGCCGATCAGGCAGGAAAAAGTGGGCTTTCCACTTGCCCCCGACAGCGAGATCACAAGAAAGTTGAGAGTGTTTTATGTTTGCAATCATTCAGACCGGCGGAAAGCAGTATAAGGTCAGCGTGGGCGACGAAATCTACGTTGAAAAGCTGAACGCCGAAGCCGACTCCACCGTGGAGTTCACCGAAGTTTTGGCTGTTCAGGGAGAACGCACCCTGAAGACCGGCGCCCCCCTTTGTGAAAGGCGCTGTGGTTACCGGCACCGTCATCAAGAACGGTAAGGGCAAGAAAATCCATGTGATGACCTATCGTCCCAAGAAGGACTCCAAGCGTAAGATCGGCCACCGTCAGCCCTACACCAAGGTGCGCATCGATTCCATCGCCTGATTATCGCTCCGATAAAGTGGGGTTTTTGCCATGATTCGCGCAGAATTCGCCAAATCAACAGAAGGATTCACCCGATTCTCGGTTTCCGGTCACGCCGGATATGCCGATGAGGGGGAGGATATCGTTTGTGCCGGCGTTTCTTCTGCTGTGGTTTTGGTTTTGAACCTGTTGGAGCAGTTCTCTGCAAAGGGAGATTGTCTGGTGGAAGAAAATAAACTGGGCTTTTCCTGTCAGCAGATCACAAAAGAAACCGAACTTCTGATCGGCGGTCTGTATGAACATTTGACCGTCCTTTCGGAAGATTATCCGAAGCACATTTGTGTCAAACTTGGGAGGTAATTTCAATGATCCGTTTGAATCTTCAGTTTTTCGCCCATAAAAAAGGTATGGGTTCTACCAAAAACGGCCGTGATTCCGAGTCCAAGCGTCTTGGTGTGAAGCGCGGCGACGGTCAGTATGTTCTGGCCGGTAACATCCTGGTCCGTCAGAGAGGCACCAAAATTCATCCCGGCAACAACGTGTCCATCGGTTCTGACGACACTCTGTTCGCTCTGATCGACGGTAAAGTCAAGTTCGAGCGTCTGGGCAAGGATCGCAAAAAGGTCAGCGTTTACGCTGTGGAGCAGTAAGCTTCATCCAACCAAAATAAAATCAAACACGGGGAGCTGAAATAATCATTCGGCTGAGAGGCGGCTTCGTTGCCAAACACCCGCAACCTGATCCGGGTAATACCGGCGTAGGCTTTGTTTGTCTTTTTGCATTGCAAGAAACGTCATCCAAAGTCGGATGGCGTTTTTCTTTTTGCAAGAAGAGCAAAGCCCTTTCCAACCATAAATTGAAAGGGAGTTTTTATGATGAAAAACCAAATCTCTTCCACCCGAAAGATGGCCGAAAGCGGCATTATGATTGCAGTTGCCATTGTGCTCAGTGTGATGCCTTTGTTTGAGATGCCCTATGGCGGCAGTATCACCGCCTGCAGCGCTCTGCCTCTTTTGATCATCGCCTATCGCCACGGTTGGGGATGGGGGATTTTCTCCGGCCTTGTTTACGGTCTGGTCCAGATGTTTTTGGGGATGAAAAACGTTCTTTATTTCACCACCCCTCTTTCCATCATCGCCGTGATTCTGTTGGACTATCTGGTGGCCTTTGCGGTGTTGGGATTGGGCGGCATTTTCAGAAAAATCAGCAAAACCCAGTCGGCTGCTTTTGGCTGGGGGGCACTTTTGGTCGGTGTATTGCGCTATCTTTGCCACGTGGTTGCCGGATGCACCGTTTGGGCCGGGCTTTCCATTCCCACCGCCGGTGCCTTTGTTTATTCCCTGGCCTATAATGCGACTTACATGATCCCCGAAACGCTGATTACGGT
>JAFQMB010000142.1 GCA_017421095.1 Oscillospiraceae bacterium | reverse complement strand
GGCTGATATAATAGCCTCAAACGAACAAATGTTCATAAACTGTTTGCAGATGAAGGAGCGATGGAACAATGGCAAAGAAGGAAACCGGCAAAACTGCTTCTGTGAAGCCCGTCAGCGAGGTAGATGAGCGCAAAAGAGCGTTGGATCTGGCGTTGGCCAACATCGAAAAGACTTTTGGCCAGGGCGCGGTGATGCGGCTGGGCGAAAACGCTGTGATGAATGTGGAGGCTATCAGCACCGGCAGTCTTTCTTTGGATATTGCGCTGGGCATCGGCGGCATTCCCAAGGGCCGGATTGTGGAGATCTATGGCCCTGAATCTTCGGGTAAGACCACGGTGGCGTTGCATGTGGTGGCCGAGGTGCAAAAGGGCGGCGGCAACGCAGCTTTCATCGATGCCGAACACGCACTGGACCCCATTTATGCCAAGGCGCTGGGGGTCAACATCGACGAACTTTTGGTTTCCCAGCCGGATAACGGGGAAGAGGCTTTGGAAATCTGCGAAGCGCTGGCCCGTTCCGGAGCGGTGGATGTGATCGTCATCGACTCGGTGGCGGCCATGGTGCCCAAATCCGAGATTGAAGGGATGATGGGGGATTCCCATGTGGGTTTGCAGGCCCGTTTGATGAGCCAGGCGTTGCGAAAACTGACCAGCATCGTGGCCAAATCCGGCTGCACGCTGATCTTTATCAACCAGCTTCGTATGAAGATCGGTGTGATGTATGGAAATCCCGAAACCACCACCGGCGGCAACGCGCTGAAATTCTATGCCTCTGTGCGGATCGACATCCGCAAGCAGGAAACCTTGAAGGTGGGCAGCGAGATGGTGGGCAGCCGCACCCGGTGCAAGATTGTGAAAAATAAGGTGGCCCCGCCTTTCAAAGAGGCCTTTTTCGACATTATGTATGGCCAGGGCATCAGCTATGTGGGCGAGGTGCTGGATATGGGCGTGGAACTGGGGATTTTGAAAAAGGCCGGCGCTTTCTTCAGCTATCAGGATCTGCGGCTGGGCCAGGGTAGAGATAATTCCAAGAACTATTTGAAGGAACATCCTGAGGTTTTGGAAGAGATCGCCGGACAGATCAAGGCGAAACTTATGGACAAGGGCGAAGAGGCAGAAAATATCGAAACACCGGCAAAGAAAACGCCGATGATCCGGGATCTGGATGAGGCCGATTTCAAGCCCATGGATGTGGACATTGATTTCGACGAGATCTGAATCTGAAACGAAAGAATCTTTTTGGCGGGTGGGCAGAAAACTGTCCGCCCTGCCGATGTTCATAGGGGGGCAGTCTTTTGCGGGTGAGCGAATTGAAAGAGGTGGGGAAAAACCGCTTCTATCTTTATCTGGACGGGGAATACAAAGCCTGTGTGGACAAGGGAATTTGTCAGCACTTCGGCTTGGAAGAGGGGGCAGTGATCAAGGAAGAACACCTTTTGCCCTTGTTGGAATCCGCCCTCATCCGCAAGGCAAGGGAACGGGCCCTTTATCTTTTGGATCGTCAGAACTATACCAAGAAAAAACTGCTGGAAAAAATTTCTGCAACAAATGATCCCCAATATGCTGCCGCAGCGGTGGAAGAGTTGGAACAGGTGGGTCTTTTGGATGATCTGGCTTATGGTCGGCTGTTGGCGGAAGAGATGATCTGCCGTCGGGCGGCAAGCAACAAAAAGATTTTGGAACAGCTTCGCTGCAGAGGGCTTTCTGCGGAAGATTTGGGGATTTTGCGAGAGGAATTGCCCGGCGAAGAAAAGAGAGTGGCCCATCTTTTGCAGCACAAATATGCCTCCCTTTTGGCGGAGGGAGAAACAAAAAAGGTGGTCGCTTCACTGGCAAGACAGGGATTTTCTCTTTCGGTTATCCGGCAGCAGCTTCGATGCACCGAATCGGAAGAAATTTAAGAAACAAAGAGGAACCGAATATGGCGGTTATCATTCAAAATGTGGTCAAAGGAAGCCTTGCGGCCAAAAAACGAATCGCGGCGGGAGATCGGCTTGTCTCTGTGAACGGCCACGAGATTCATGATTTCTTGGACTATGATTTTTATTTGGAAGAGGACGGCATCTGCCTCTTGGAGGTGGAAACTTCCAAAGGAAAGAAACGAGATATCCGTCTCCGCAGAAAAAACGGTGCCGATCTTGGACTGGAATTTGAAAGTTTCTTGATGGATGAACAGCGCCGTTGCCGCAACGGCTGTGTTTTCTGTTTCATCGACCAGATGCCCAAGGGAATGCGGGAGAGTTTGTATTTCAAGGATGATGACAGCCGCCTTTCCTTTTTGTTCGGCAATTATATCACCCTGACCAACCTTGCCCCCGACGAGGTCACAAGAATTTTGGAAATGCACATCAGCCCGATGAACGTTTCGGTGCACACAACAAATCCCGAACTGCGCTGTCGGATGATGCGAAACCGTTTCGCCGGAGAGAGTTTGGAAATTTTGAGAACCTTTGCCGCCCACGGAATCGCCCTCAACTGCCAGTTGGTGCTCTGCCCCGGCTGGAACGACAAAGAGGAACTTTCCCGCAGCCTGAGGGATCTCTTGGATTTGGGTGACGCCCTTCGCAGTGTTTCGGCAGTGCCGGTGGGGCTGACTGCCCATCGGGAAGGGCTGGAGGAGTTGCATCTCTTTGACAAAGAAGGGGCGCGGGATGTGATTGCGCGGATCGATGCAGCGGCGAAAGAATCCTTTGCACGGGACGGTTTTTATCGCTTCCACGCCTCGGATGAATTTTATATTTTGGCCGGGATGGATCTGCCCGAAGAGTCCCGTTATGATGATTTCCCTCAGTTGGAAAACGGGGTGGGCATGTGTGTTTCCCTGGAAAACGATTTTATGGCTGCGCTGGAAGAGGCAAAGGTAGCCGGTCTTTCTTTGGAACAGCCGCGGCGTGTCACCCTTCCCACCGGGATGCTGGCGGCGCCGCTTTTGGAAAAATTGGCCGCCAAAGCCAAAGAAGTTTTTCCTTTTCTGCAGGTTGATGTTTTTGCTTTGCAAAACAAAACCTTTGGAAAGACCATCACGGTGGCCGGTCTTTTGGCTGGCAAAGATCTGATCGACGGGCTGACAGACAAACCCATCGGTGAGGAAATTTTGCTTTGTGAGCATATGCTGGAATCCACCGGCAGCCGTTTTTTGGACGATCTGACCCCTTCGGATCTGGAAGAGAAATTCGGCGTTTCTGTTCGGGTGGTGGAAGACGATGGCCATTCGCTGCTTTCGGCCATGCTGGGGCGCTCTTTGGAGGCATAAAACAAAAAGAAAAAGAGGAGAGAGATCCCGTTCTCTCCTCTTTTTTTGGCACAATTTCGGGGAAAGAAAATCAAAAAAGATAAAATTTAGGGTTGACAATCAGGATGCGGCGTGATAGAATAGCAGGGCGGTTTGGGAAAAGCCCGAATTGATGGCCCGGAAAGTCATGCAGGCGTGGTGGAATCGGCAGACACGCTACTTTGAGGGGGTAGTGAGCGTAAGCTCGTGCGAGTTCAAGTCTCGCCGTCTGCACCATCTGATCCTCCCTTCGGATTCCTGTAACCGGAAAATTGAATACGGTATATGCGGATATGGCGGAATAGGCAGACGCGCTAGATTCAGGTTCTAGTCGGGGCAACTCGGTGCAGGTTCAACTCCTGTTATCCGCACCAAAACAAAAAGACTCATCGCAAGATGGGTCTTTTTGTTTTTGATACGAGTTTCCCATCGTTGAGCCTCGCAAAGCCGCAGGCTTTGCCAAAGTTTTGCGAGAGAAGACCAACCCCGTTTCGTTTTTTGGCGCAAAACGTAGGTTCGTAACTCCTGTTATCCGCACCAAACAGTAGAAATCCGAACCCAAAGCCGGTAGGCGAAGGGTTCGGATTTCTTTATGTTTTCGCAGAAAACGTGTGTTCCGGTGATCTGTAATGCTTACTTGCTGCAAATTAGTATTATGAAAGCGCTACTTGGATCAGTTCCATCGCATATCACTTGCTCTTCCATGCCTTTTATGCTATACTATAAACGGTATAAAAAATTTCCGTTGCAATTTTATACCAAAGCGATAATGCAAATAATCAAACTGACTTGATTGGAGAAGAAAATGTTGGACATACTGACAAAGCTTGATAATATTGCCAAAAGAAATGATATAAACACATACTGCTTGAGTGTCTCTACCGAAAACGGAATTGAGACTCTTGAAAGAATACCGGCAAATCCTTGTCAAAACTGTTATTCGGTCGCTAAAGCTTTTTGCGTCACAGCAATAGGGATGCTTTTTGACGAAAAAAAACTTTCACCCCATGCAACGATTGCAGATATTTTTTCTGACGAGCTGAAACAGTATGGAATTCCTCAAAGAAAATGGCAAAATGTTACGATCGATCATGTTTTGCGCCATAAAATCGGCTTTTCCGCAGGCTTTCTTGATATTGACACAGAAGACATTACAACATACCCTACGGATGATTTTCTGTTTATTGTGCTTGACCGCGAGTTGACGAATGATCCCGGAACGATCAGGGATTATTCTGATGCAGCCTACTATCTTATTTCCCGTATAGTAACCAAAATAAGCGGCGAGAAGCTTGATGAATTTCTTATGGACCGTCTTTTTAAAAAAATAGGCTGTCGTGAAGTTGCGTGGTCAAAATGCCCTAAAAACTATCCTGTTGGTGCAACCGGACTTTATTTACGCACAGAGGATATGGTAAAGCTTGGGCGTATTTATTTGAATAACGGATTATGGAACGGAGAAAGAATTATATCACAAGAATGGGTTAACATTGTACTGGAACGCGCTTACGAATTTGGTAAAAAAGAAAAAGGATATGCAAAAGGCGGAATGATGGGGCAATATCTTTATATAAATTACAATGAAAACATTGCAATCGCGTGGCATTCCTTTGACCTTCACGGAAAGACCGAGGCTTTTTTTAAAGAACTCTAATGTTATTGTAGTTTGCCGTTTTTCATCTACGCTCCACTTTGAAGAGGCATTTGGTTCGGATTTATCATCACTCACTGCACCAAAACAAAAAGACTCATCGCAAGATGGGTCTTTTTGTTTTTGATACGAGTTTCCCATTGTTGAGCCTTGCAAAGCCGCAGGCTTTGCTGAAGTTTTGCGAGAAAGGGCCAACCCCGTTTCGTTTTTTGGCGCAAAACGTAGGTCCGTAACTCCTGTTATCCGAATCAAAGAACAACCGCATTGATATGAGTTGCGATTGTTTTCTTTTTGCTGTATAATATCCATAGAGGAGGTGCGGTGATGAAACGGTTCAAACAGTTTTTATTGATGATTATGACTTTTGTTTTGCTTTTCTCCTTGAGCGCTTGTATCATAATCCCTGTCAAAAAATATTATGATATTTCCGCCGAAGAAATAGTTTCGATACAGTTTTATGATCTGCGCATTCAGGAGGGAAACGGCGAGCCGGGGTTTGATAAAATCTATGAGCCTGCCTATACATTATCCGAAAAAGACAATGAAGCTTTTTTGGATGATTTTTCAAACCTCAAATTCTCGGACACCATTATCTTTGCCCTTGTGGCAATGGACCCCAGTTTTTCATACGGCGACTGGGTCATTAGAATCAACTTCTCCAACGGACAATACACCTTTTATTCTTCTGCCGGATACGGAGAAACTTTTGATGCTGATGGCAATACCATCTCAACCACGCATCTTAGTTGTGATGATGAAAAACTCGAAGAGTTAATCAAGAAATACTACAAAACAGCATAATTGTGGCCATAATTCGCAGTGCGGGATTCATCGTAAAGTACAATTACCAAAACAAAAAGACTCATCGCAAGATGGGTCTTTTTGTTTTTGATACGAGTTTCCCATTGTTGAGCCTCGCAAAGCCGCAGGCTTTGCCAAACTTTTGCGAGAGAAGACCAACCCCGTTTTGTTTTGATACAAGTTTCTCACATTGGGCAAAAAACGACCTGCGAAAGCAGGCTATTTTTTATCCGGGCCGACGAAGGAAGGACTATCATGGAATTGCGACGAAGTCGCGGATGGTATCACCGAAAGAGTATGTTTTGTCGGCCTGATTCCATACACGCTTTCAGCGTGATTTTTTATTGGATTCTTGTGCTGCGCCGTATAAAGTAGTAAAATAAAATTGCGGCAAGAAATTTTTGAAATTTCCGCAAAATATTTTGTAAGATTTTCTGTTTTCAAGCGTCATATATACGAAGGCAGGTGATCGGTCGATGGAATTTGAACAAATATATCGGATGTATTTTACCGATGTCTTCCGATACATCCGCAAATTGTCCGGTGATGAGCAGATCGCGGAAGAAATCACCGCAGACACCTTTTTCAAGGCAATGAACGCCATTGACCGTTTTCGGGGGGATTGCGACATTCGGGTTTGGCTTTGTCAGATTGCCAAGAATTGTTATTATTCTTATTTGAAAAAGAAAAAGCGCATGGAGCTTGTTGATGATCCCGAACTTCTGAATCTCGCCGACCAAGGCGAAAATCTTGAGGAAGCGCTTGCCAGAAACGAAGAAACTTTGCAAATTCAAAATATTTTACACGAGCTCCCCGATCCGTATAAAGAAGTTTTTATGTGGCGGGTGTTTGCAGAGTTGAGTTTCAAACAGATCGGCCAAATATTCGAAAAATCTGAAAATTGGGCCTGCGTGACCTATCACCGTGCGAGAATGATGATAAAAAGCAGATGGGAGGAACAACAGAATGAAACATGATTGCTGTGTGGTTTGTGATCTGCTTCCCCTTTATTTGGAAGAGATGGTCAGTTCCGAAACCGCCGATTATATCAAGGCGCATTTGAAAAGCTGCCCGGATTGCGCCGCAAAACTGGAGCGTTTGGCAAAACCGGGCAAAGCAGAGAATATCATCGCGCAAAAGAATAAGGATAATAGCTGCGCTGTTGCGGATTTCAAAACGGTAAAGAAAAGAATGAAAAGAAAGATTACGGTTTGGGTTTGCCTTTCGGCTTTTCTTGCGCTGATCGTTTTTCTGTTCTGCAATGATTTTTGGCCGCCAACGATCGACTACCGAACCTCTGAGGTTTATACCAAAGAAGAGATAGGCGAGGTGATCGCACTGATCAAATATCAATATCGGCCCGAAACAAAAACGAGATTGTATTCTGTCACCTATTCAGGCGACGATGTTTCCGAAAGCAAACTTGCGTATATCAATTCCGAGAAGAGAGATGATGTCACATACGTCGGTTGTATGGTTTTTAGTGTGAAATATCGTTCTTCCCCATATGCCGGCGGCGCGGCGCTTCCTTATACGGAAAGTTATTTGATTTATACAATGGTAAGAACGAAAGGTGGAGGATGGAAAATTTATAGTGTAGGAACCGGCTGATCTGCCGCTGCTTGCAAAATATGTTCGTTTGCTTGTTTCCCAAAAGGGCATTACCTCTCTTGAAAATATCGCAAAAAGAAACCAGCCCGCCATTCGGCGGGCTGGTTGTTTCTGTTTTTCCCTGAAGTTTTTCTCTGCTTTCAGAAAACTTATCCGTTTTGGGGGCGGAAGGTGATTTCCCCGGTTTTGGCATCCATCTGTTCAACAATGGCCAAAGATTCCAGACGATATCCCAGATTGCGGATGCGTTCGCCGCCGTTCTGGAAGCCCTTTTCAATGGCGATGCCGATGCCTGAAACCTCGGCGCCGGCCAGATAAGCCAGCGAGATCAACCCCTGCAGCGCACAGCCGTTGGCCAGAAAATCATCGATGATCAGCACCCGGTCTTCCGAGGTGAGGAATTTTTTGGAAACGATCACCCGATTGCTTTTCTTCTCGGTGAAGGACTCGACTTCGGCGGTATACACATCGCCGTCAAGTTTCACAGATTCGGATTTTTTGGCGAAAACCAGCGGCACTCCGAAAGCCTTTGCCACCGGATAGGCGATGGCAATGCCCGAGGTTTCAATGGTCAACACCTTGGTGATGGGCTTGTCTGCAAAGCGACGGTGAAATTCCTTGCCCATTTCTTCCAGCAGTGCAATATCCATCCGGTGATTCAAAAAACTGTCCACCTTCAGCACATTTCCCTCTTTCACAATGCCCTCTTTGGCGATTCTCTCTTCCAAAAAATTCATCCATGCCACCTCCGTCTTCCCGATTACTATAACATATTTTGTTTGGGTTGTCACCTGTTTTGTGTAAAAGTCTTGAAAAGAGAGGAAAAACCTCTTCCTTTGACAGTCGAAGTAGAAAGATATTTTTTCTTTCTCTTGCAAAACAGCGGAAAGAACGATATAATAACAGAAAATGGGTTGTTTTGTGGTTTTATCCTGACAGCCGCTAAAACAGAAAAACACAATCGGTGTTGGAATTTTAAGAAATTGGGTGAAGATCAATGAGAAACCTTTTGCTGTCGGCCAATCCGATGATGGATTGGACCACCAATTCGGTGAACCTGGCAATTGCTTTGGTGGTGGATCTGATTGCCGCCGTCTGCATTGCCTCGTATCTGCTTTATTCTTTCGGTGTGCTGCAATATGCCACCGCAAGAAAGGAAAAAAATCGCTTTTTGGCTTTCGTTCCTGTGGCACAATTGGCCTATTTCGCCTTTTTGGCGGAAAAGCAGAATCGAAAGGCAAAAAAATATACACCGCTCTTTTCTCTTTCCTTGATTGCCATCAGCGGTTGTTTCATCAGCCTTTGTCTGTTTTTCATTAACAGCCGTTTCCCCATGATCGCTTCCACCGTCACTTCGATTTTGGTGTTCGGCAGTCTGTTTATCGCCTTTTTGATCTTTGGCCTGGTGGTGCAATATCTTTCTGCTGCGGTGCTTTGGCGCTGGGCGGACCCCGAACAGTTCACCCTGACCATGATCCTTTCCATCGTTTTGGGTGTTTCCTTTGCCCCTTATGTTTATCGGGCGGGATTGATGGTGATGAAACCCATTTCGCTGCCCCCGGCAGAAGCAAAACCGGTTTTTGCCGCCGCAGAACCCAGGGTGGCGGAAGAGGCGAATGATGTTCTCCAGAAGGAAACAGAACCCCAACAGCCGGCTCCTAAGAAAAAATTCATCGTTCATCTGCCCGATGAAGAGGAAGAATAAGAAGATAACCGAACCCCGTCTGCTGACGGGGTTTTCTTTTTGAAAAATTCCTGCATCACACAGCCTTCCGGAGAAGAGATGTTCCCCACAAGATTGTATAAATGCTTTTTGTTTACTGTCGGCGGAAAAAGAAAAAACACCCCGAAGTGGCGGGGTGTTTGGTCTGTCAATCGATCCGTTCGTCTCCCCAGAAGAAGAGGGCGACGGTGCCGGGACCGGTGTGGCTGCCGATGGTGGTGCCGATGGAATAAATCTGAACCTTGCCATCCAATTTGGGGAAGGTCTTTTCCACCAACTCTGCCACCGCTTTGGCATCCTCTTCGCAGGCCGAGTGGGAAAGGAAGCATTTGCCTTGATAGTCGGTGCCGTTTTCGGCGTGTTCTTCCATCTGCTTCACAATGGCTTCAATCACCTTGGCCTTGCCGCGGATTTTATAACGGGGGATCAGTTTGCCGTTCAGATCCACATTCAAAAGAGGGCAGATCTTTAAGACGGTGCCAAACCAGCCGGAGGCTTTGGAAACCCTTCCACCCTTCACAAAGAAGGTGAGGTCGGTGGAGAAAAACCAATGGTGGAGATGCAACTTGTTGTTTTCGGTCCAGGCGGCCAAATCTTCCATACTCATTCCTGCATCCCGCAGGTCAGCCAGTTTGTCCATCAAGAGGCCGTAACCGGAAGAGGCGGCCAGAGAATCCACAATCAGAATCTTGCGTTGGGGATATTGTTCTCTCAACTCATCGGCGGCGATGCGGGCGGAGTTGCAGGAACCTGAAAGACCGGAGGAGAAGGCGATGTGCAAAACATCCTTGCCGTCTTCCAAAAATCCTTTAAAATAGGCAATATAATCTTCCACATTCACCTGAGAGGTTTTGGTGTCGCTGCCGTTTGCCATGGCAGCATAAAACCGATCAAAAGGCATCGACCGACCCAAATCATCGGGATATTGCATCCCGTCCAGCAAAAAAGAGAAGCAGATATAGTGAATATCGCGGGCCGCAAAATGCTCATTTGTCAGATCCGCGGTGGAACAGCAGCTCAAAATATAGTCAGCCATCGGATTTTCTCCTTCCGAAAGAATTGATCTGGTTTTCAATACTATATCATAGGGACTGCGAAAAGTCAAGTGAGGATTTTCGGTTTCCATGAAAACTTCCCGATAAAATATATTTTTGGAAGGCCTGTCAAAAAAAATACCGTCTGCCTCAGCAGACGGTATAAAAAGTATCAAAAAATGTGCTCAATCCAGCAATTTGGAAACGCCCTGCATAAACGCCTCGTATTCTGCCAGCATTTGGGTCAGCCGTTCTTTTCCCGAGGCGGTGATTCGATAGGAAAACCGCAGCCGATCATCGGTTACCGATTTGCCGGCATCGGTGATAAAGCCGCCGTTTTGCAGACGATAGATCACGGCATAGGGATAACTGATGCAGCAGGCACCCTCGCTCCGTTCTTTTAATGTTTTGATGATTTCATAAATAGACATGGTTTTTTCGTTCAGCAGTTTTAAGACCAGAAGTTCAGTCAGGCCCTTTTTCAGATTGCTGACGATGCCGGTGTTGTCGATTCGGCTTCCCTTTTTCGCCATAACAAGGAACACAACCTTTCCAAATCGTTTCCAATGATATTGATGATCATCCTGCCTTTTGCAGATGATCATCATTTGTTGTCAATTCATTATATCGGAAAAATTCTCCTATTGCAACATTGGAAAATGGGAAAAAAGTTTTTTCTAAAATTTTATGCGTTAAAAAGAAAGCCGAGGGAAAATATGTAAAAACGGCAAGAATAGGGCAAATTCAAACCAGATATAGGGAGAAAAGATTTCAAAAATAAAGAAATTTTTGACAGAAATCGCTCCCGGTTTGCGAACAACTGTTCTCCCGTCGGGACAGGACAGACGATCGGGAAAAGAAAAAATGAAAAACAGAAAGGAAAATCGGCCGCCTTTATTGCCTCTTGACAGAATCCGTCTGTTGCAGTAAAATAAGTTGGTATACATTGGGTATACTCTGCCATTTTGTAGTTTTTTTCCTTTTTTATCGAAAGGGATCTGATTTTTTCGGCGTTTATCTGTTTTTTGACGCCTGTCTTGCGATTTTCTTTTTTCCTTTTGCCCGTCTCTCCAAACGTTTGCTCTTTGTTGGCAAGCGGGGCAAAAGCATGGCTCTTTTTCTTGCAAGGGCCAAAATGACCATCAATGCACGAAATCAACAGACCGAAACAAACCAATGACCGTGAACAACCAAAATGCCCGACCAGGAACTTTGAAAAAACCATATTTTAACGAGAAAGGGAGGTTGATCCCCCCATGGGTGACACGATTTGGACAATCATCGCCGTGGGTGCTCTGGTCATCGGAGCCCTTTTGGGCTTCTTTATGGGCTGGAGCCACCGGAAGAAAAAGGCCGAAGCGGCCATCGGCAGTGCGGAAATCGAAGCCAAGCGCATCGTAACCGAAGCCATCAAGACCGGCGAAACCAGAAAAAAAGAACTGCTTTTGGAAGCCAAGGATGAATCCATCAAACTGCGCAAAGAAACCGAACAGGAACTGAAAGAACGGCGCAGCGATGTGCAGCGTCAGGAGAGACGGCTGCAGCAAAAAGAAGAAAATCTGGACAAAAAACTGGATAATTTGGAGAAAAAGGAAGAGGCTTATAACGGAAAACTGCATGCGGTGGAAGAAAAACTCGCCGAAGCAGAACGGTTGAAGAACAGCCAGATGGATGTGTTGGAGCGCATCTCCGGCTATACCAAGGAACAGGCAAAGGAACATCTTTTGTCTACTCTGGAACAGGAACTTACCCACGAAAAGGCGGTTATGCTGGCCGATTTCGAAGAGCGCACCAAAGACGAGGCGGACGATAAGGCCCGCGAGATCATCTCTTTGGCCATTCAGCGCTGCAGCACCGAACACGTTTCTGAGGCTACTGTGAGCGTGGTCGCTCTGCCCAACGATGACATGAAGGGTCGCATCATCGGCCGCGAAGGAAGAAACATCCGGGCTTTGGAAACCGGTACCGGTGTGGATCTGATCATCGACGATACCCCCGAAGCCATCACCCTTTCCTGCTTTGATCCGGTGCGCAGAGAAATCGCCCGTCTGGCTTTGGAAAAACTGGTGACCGACGGCCGAATCCATCCTGCCCGCATCGAAGAGATGATCGAAAAGTCCCGCCGCGAGGTGGAACAGAAGATCAAACACGATGGTGAACGTGCGGTGATGGAGGTTGGCGTCATCGGGATGCATCCCGAACTGGTCAAGATTCTGGGCCGTTTGCGCTATCGCACCAGCTATGGCCAGAATGTGCTTAATCATTCGCTGGAAGTTGCTTATCTTGCCGGCATTATGGCCACCGAGTTGGGCCTGGACCCCACTGTGGCAAAGAGAGCCGGTCTTTTGCATGACATCGGCAAGGCACTGGATAAGGAAATGGAAGGCAGCCATGTGAATCTGGGTGTGGAAGTTGCCCGGAAATACAAAGAAAGCCAGGATGTGATTCATGCTATCCACGCTCATCACGGGGATGTGGAAGCCAGAACGGTTGTGGCTTGTCTGGTTCAGGCGGCGGATGCCATCAGCGCAGCCCGTCCCGGTGCCAGAAGAGAAAATGTGGAAAATTATATCAAGCGGCTGCAAAAGTTGGAAGAGATTGCAAACTCTTTCCAGGGAGTGGAAAAATCCTTTGCCATTCAGGCCGGCAGAGAAGTGCGTATTATGGTCAAGCCCGAGGTCATCAGCGACGAGAAGATGCCTTTGGTAGCCAGAGATATTGCCGCCAAGATCGAAAAAGAGATGGAATATCCCGGTCAGATCAAGGTGCATCTGGTGCGCGAAAGCAGAACGGTGGACTACGCAAAATAAGCAAAGAGGAAGAAGGGGCTATGTGCCCCTTCTTTTTTTTGTAAATTTTGTTTTTTCTTGCAAAAGAGCCGGTCGGAAAATTGACATTCCCTGAAAAAAGAAGGTATAATGATGCCAAAGAAAAGGCGGGAGGAACGAGTATGCTGCGAATTGGCGAAGGATATGATGTGCATCGGCTTTGCGAGGGGCGGAAACTAATCGTCGGCGGTGTTGAAATTCCTTATGAAATGGGGCTTTTGGGCCATTCGGATGCAGATGTTTTGCTGCACGCCATCAGTGATGCCCTGCTTGGCGCCGCGGCGTTGGGGGATATCGGAACCCATTTTCCGGATACCGACCCTGCCTATGCCGGGGCAGACAGTCTTGTTTTGCTGCAAAGAGTTTGGCGTCTTTTGCGAGAAGAAGGCTACTCGTTACACAATCTGGATGCCACTATCATCGCCCAGGCACCCAAGATGGCGCCTTATATTCAAACCATGAGAGAGAATGTGGCAAAAGCGCTGGAATGCAGCATCGGGCAGGTGAATATCAAAGCCACGACCGAAGAGCGCCTGGGTTTCACCGGAAGAAAAGAGGGCATCGCCGCCTCTTGTGTCTGTCTGGTGGAAAAAGGGGCGTAAAAGAGCCGAAATTCCTTTGAAATCCCGGCGTTTTTGCATTGCAATTCCAAAAGGAATCGTGCTATAATAAATTATCAGTCAAAAGAATTTGATTCGGCTGAAAAATCAGAGGAAAAGGAGGGGATCTTTTTGGCAGAATTTTGGAATTCGGTGCGTGATCTGGCCGAAAATATCCTGTATACTTTTTCCCATATGGATCTTTTGCGGGACGGCCTTGATATTTTGATGATCAGCGTGGTGGTTTATGAATTGATCATGCTGATGCGGGAAACAAGAGCCGCCCAGTTGTTCAAAGGAATCCTGGTGCTGGGTGCGATCTATCTGCTGACGGTGCTGATGGGTCTGACCGGCATGAAATTCATTCTGGATAATTTCTTTTTCTATATCATCGTGATTGTGGTGGTCATTTTCCAGCCCGAATTGCGCCGGATGCTGGAACATATGGGCCAATCTTCCCGGATCCCGGTGTTGGGCAAGCTGGGGATGCGGGCAAATGATGAAAAGCATGACGAGGTCACCCGTATGGTTGACACCCTTTGCTCTGCTGCCGAGATGCTCAGCAGCACCAAGACCGGCGCGTTGGTGGTGATTGAACGCAGTACCAAACTGGGAGATATCATTCAAAGCGGCACCGTGTTGGATGCGACCATGAGTGTTTCTCTTTTGGGCAACATTTTTTATACCGGTTCGCCGCTGCATGACGGTGCGGTGATCGTTCGGGATTGCAAGGTCTATGCTGCCGGTTGCTTTTTGCCGTTGATGCAGCGAATGGATCACAGAGCTCATTATGGAACCAGACACAGAGCCGCCATCGGGATGAGCGAAAATTCCGATGCCCTTGTGGTGGTGGTTTCGGAAGAAACCGGCACCATCAGCCTGGCCAGAGCCGGCCGCCTGGAACGGGATTTTGACAAAGAAAGTCTGAAAAAGGTTCTGCTGGCTTATTTGACTTCCCAGACAGAAACAGTCGAACAGGGAGGTGGCGAAAATGGCTGAACAGAAAAAAGGCGGGCAGGCCAAAAATCCCTTCACCCGTAATTTTGCCAAGACCAAAAGTTTTTTGAAGCACCTGTTCACCGTGAACAGAGGGCTGAAATTTTTGAGTATCCTTTTGGCGGTGGTTATTTGGATGGCCATCACCCTTGCCACCACTACCCAGATTACCGGAAGTGTTTCCGGCGTGCCGATTACCATTGATCTGACCGACACTGCGGTAAGCAAATTGGGTCTGAGCGTGGTGAATATGTCGGCTGAAGAGGTCACTTTGACCCTTTCGGGCAACCGGGAAGGGGTTCGCACGTTGATGCAGGATTCTTCGGGAATTGTCGTCACCGGGCAGATCGATAAGGTCAACGCCGCAGGTATTTATGAGATTCAGCTGGATGCCGTTTTGCCTTATACAGTGGATGGCGTCAGTGTGCAGAAGATCAGCCCTGAACGGATCAGCGTCCGTTTTGATACGGTGGAAAAAAAGAGTGTTCCCATTAAGGTGGATTACAGCAGCGTTGAGATCGGCGAAGATCTGCTTTGTATGCCCCCGGAACTGAATGTCACGGAAATCATGGTCCAGGGTCCTTCCGAGGATCTGGCCCGGGTGACCCAGGCCCTTGCCACGGTGAAGAGCGATGCGGTTCTGACCGAGGCAGAAGAGTTTGTGGTGCCGCTGGTGCTCACCGATGATAAGGGCGTTAAGGTGGACACCACCTATTTGACGGTGGAAAAAACCGATGTCAGTGTGGTTTTGCCGGTTTATAAGACCAAAAAGGTGCCCCTTCGGGTGAATTTTGTGGGCAGCCTCAGCGAAGAAAAGCGCAAAGAGATTCCCTACCTGTTGGAATACAGTGAGATTGAAATTGCCGGTCCGGCTGCAAGAATCGATGCCATCACCGAACTGAACCTGGGCAGTGTTTCTTTGAAGGACTTGAAACCGGGATTCAAAAATGTCTTTGAACTGAATATGCCTTCCGGGTTTATTTCCATGGAAAATGTGCCCACAGTGCAGATGACCTTTGCTCCCGGCGAATGGACCACCAAAACCTTCAATGTGAGACGCTTTGACACGGTGAACCTGCCTGATGGGGTGAAAGCCGATGTGCTGACCACCGTGCTTTACAATGTGGAGATTGTGGGGCCCAAATCGGTGTTAGAGAATTTGAGTGCCGATGATCTGCTCTGTCGGGTGGACTTTTTGGATAAAAGTCTGACCGGCGGAAAATGGAATTATGCTGCCACGATTTTGATCGAGGATCAACTGGCCTGGGCATATGGCGAATATCAGGTGACGGTGCAGATCAGCGAATAAGGAAAGAAGAAAAACGGACAGAGGGGCAATTCCGCTGTCCGTTTTTGACAAAAAAGGAAAACGTTTTCTTTTATAAAAAACAGAGGAGGCAGCAAAATTGGAACTTCTTTGTCAAAACATTGTTTTGCTGCCCCATGAGGCGGAAGAAGGGGCAATCGAATCTGCCATACGCCGGCTTGGTTTGAAAAAAAGCCAGGTTCGGCAGGGGTATATTTATAAAAAAAGTTTGGATGCCCGTCGCCGTGAGGTGAAATTCCTTTGCAGCGTGTTGTTAGAGGTGGCGGATGAGCAGGCGGCGCAAAGACTCTTTGAAAAGGGACTGGCCATTCGTCCGGCAGCATATGAAATGCCCAAGGCTTCCGGGAAGGGAAGAAAACTGCTTCACCGACCGGTGGTGGTGGGTTTCGGCCCGGCAGGAATGTTTGCGGCACTGGTGCTGGCCCGAAACGGATATCGGCCGCTGGTGTTGGAACAGGGCGCCGAGATGGATAAACGGGTCGCCGCGGTGGAAAATTTTTGGCAGGGCGGCAGATTGAACGAACGGGCCAATGTGCAGTTTGGTGAGGGGGGCGCAGGCACCTTTTCCGACGGAAAACTGACCACGCGCATCCATGACCCTTATTGCAGAATGGTGCTGGAAGAGTTGGTTTCCTTCGGGGCGCCGGCAGAGATTTTGACCACCGCGAAACCCCATATCGGAACCGATAAATTGCGGCCGGTGGTGAAGGCGCTGCGACAGGAAATTTTGCGTCTTGGGGGCGAAATTCGCTTTGAAACCCGTCTGGAGCAGATTGAAATTCAAAACGGCAGACTTTGCGGCTGTGTGGCAGAGGGGACTTTTTTGCCTGCCGAGGCCATGATTTTGGCACCGGGGCATTCTGCAAGGAATCTCTTTCGCCATCTGGCTGAAATCGGCCTTTCCATGGAGCCCAAGCATTTTTCTGTGGGACTGCGGATCGAGCATCTGCAAGAAGATCTGGATCAAAGTTTGTTACACGACTATGCCGGCAGTTTGGGGCCTGCCTCTTACCAACTGGCCTATCGGGAAAACGAAATGGGGGTTTATACCTTTTGTATGTGTCCGGGGGGACGAGTGGTTTCTTCTGCCAGCGCAGAGGGGCAGTTGGTCACCAACGGCATGAGCGACTTTGCCAGAGATGGCAAAAACGGAAACAGCGCACTGGTGGCAGAGGTTAGTGGCAAGGATTTTGGAACCGATCTTTTGGCCGGTGTTGCATTTCAGGAAGAATTGGAACGGGCCGCCTTTTCTTTGGGCGGCAGTGACGGAAAGGCCCCCTGTCAGACGGTGGGCGGATTTTTGAGCGGACATCCAATGGGGACTGGCCGGGTGATGCCCAGTTTCCTGCCCGGGGTACGGGATGCGGATTTTAACGGCTTTTTCCCAAAGCGGGTGGAAGAGATGCTCAAAAAGGGCCTGGTCAATTTTGGCCGGAAATTAAAAGGATTTGACGGGGCAGACAGCCTTTTGACCGGGGTGGAAAGCCGCACCTCTTCTCCTTTGCGACTTCTTCGGGATGGTAATATGCAGGCGTTGGAGGCGTCGGGTCTTTATCCCTGCGGCGAGGGCTGCGGATATGCCGGTGGCATTATGAGTGCGGCGGTGGACGGTGTCAAAGCCGCTTCTTATCTGATGCAGGTTTTTTCTGCCGGTGAAACCGAAGGAATCTGATCATAAAAAAGGGATGGGAGGTGGAAAAGCGATGAAAAAACGGCTCACCATTCACACGGTGCAGGAGGCAGGCTTTGGCGCGGATCTTTTGTTGGCGGCAGGGTGGATGTTTTTGCCCGAAGAATCCATCCAAACGAAAACATCCGAGCAACAGGGAATGATGTGTTATCTCAAAGATGCCATGGGATCGCCCGATGAAAGGCTGAAAGCGCTTTTCCTGCCCAAAGAGGATCGCTGTTTTTTGCTGGAGCGATACAAACATCTTTTGTTTTTATATGATCCGGTGCAGAAGATCGCAAGGGAACTTTCTTTTGTGAATCAAGAGGGGCTTTTGGGTGATCTGCTGCTCTTTTGGAAAGAGGAAACGGATCCGCAGATTCTTTCCTCGCTGGAGCAGTTGGTGAAAGATATTTCTTTGATTCGGAAAGAGGCGGTGGACTTTCTTTTGCATCTGGCCGATCGGTTGCAGGTGGTTTATCAGACGAAGAAGGAACTGTTGAGCGCCCTTCGTTTTCAGTTTGAGGGAACCGACCTTTGTATTTCTGAAGAAAAATGTTCGGATGTGATCCGCTTTTTCGAAAGAATGCCCAAAATTTATGTGTGGCAGGCGGCTGTGAGTTTGTTTGCCCTCCACCCTTTGACCTTTCTTACCCGGGAAGAAGAGAGTTGCCTGATGTTGATGGGGCTGGATTGCGAGGCGGCTCTTCGACAGTTGGAGTGGATAGAACCCCAGGAGGAAGAAACGGATCTTTTGCCGGTTTTCCTTCGGGCGCTGGATGATCCCATTCGGCTTCGGATGTTGACAAAACTTCGGGAGAAGGAAATTTATGTGGGGGAATTTTGCCGGTTGATGGAGATGCCACAGCCAAAGCTCATCTATCATTTGAATTTGCTCAAAGACGCTGGGTTGATCGCGAAACGGCAGGAGGGAAGACGGGTTTATTATTCCTTGGTCCCCGAAAAGATCAGTCTTTTTTGCAAAATGTTGGAAAAACGGTTTGTGTCACAAGATGGGGCACAAACTGAAAAATAAAACATCCGAGAGGAGTTTTCACCATGAAAGGATTGCGTTGTAAACCTGTTGTGACCGGAGATTTTATGCAGCCGGAGATGTGTGAGAAATGGCAAAAAGCCGATTTCGACAAACATTTCGACGTGCTCAATGAGGCCGGGATTGACACCTTTGTTCTTCAATGGACCGGCGAGGTGGAGCGTGGTGGGATCAAAACGATTCACCACAAAAGCGAGGGGCTGGCAAAGGACACGGCACTCCATCTGCCCGAGTATGAAGAATATCCCGATATGCTGGGGAATCTGCTTGCATCGGCAAAAGATCATAAGATCGGGGTGTTCGTCGGACTGCCTATGATCGCCGGACAGGAATGGTGGGACCGCTTTTTTGTGGATGAAAAGTGGCAGGATACCTATTGCGATTTTACCGCCCGCTTTGCCAGAGAGATTTATAACACCTATTATGAAGAATATAAAGAGGCCTTTGCCGGTTTCTATTGGACTCAGGAGATGTATACCCACAACGACAACTGGGAAGAGGATTGGGCCAGAATGCTCAATAAGGATATCGAGGTGCTCAACGAACTCAATCCCGATCTGCCCATGCTGATGTCGCCCTTCTTCAGTGCCGCCTATCGTTCCACCCCTGAACGGATTGAGGCACAGTATCGCAATATGCTGCGGCTGACCAATTTCCGCAAGGGAGATATTATGTGTCCCCAGGATTCTTACGGTGCTTTCGACTTTTCTATTCGCTATGTGGAAGAGGGGCTGGCTGCCATTGCCCGTGCGGTGGAAGAGGATGGCCGTCTGCGCTTCTGGGTGAACTGCGAGAATTTCGGCAACGAATCCATGCGCGGCGACAATCATGCGAATGACCTGGCCCCCGGGGATATCAGCCGTTTTGTCGCTCAACTTCATATCGCAGCGGCTTATGCCGAAAAGATGATCACCTTCTCTTATTCCCACCACTATAATCCCAATGTTCCTTCAGACAGACATCCTGCCCGCGCTGAACGCGGCCGCTTGAACCACAAAGCCTATGTGCAGTATGCTGCCCGTTTCGCCTGCTGGGATGATTGATCAAAATATCTGTAATGTCTGATAAAAAAATAGCCTCTGCAACAGCAGGGGCTATTTTTTATTATTTTTCCGGCAAAAGGAACAAGGGCCTGAGCTGTTTGCCCTCCAGGGCGGCGGAAACAGCGGCGGGAAGCAGAGAGAAATCAGCCACAGCGCTGGTGGGTTTATTTTCCGGATCATCCTGGACCATGGGGACAAAAAAGAAATTTTTGAGGGGCAAAAGACGGCCGATGGTGGGGGCGGAAAGGGAAAGGGCATCGTTGGTGCAGATGGCGAGAAGAACCGGCCGGCCGTTGCGCAGATGAGCCTTTACCCCAAGAGAAACCGGGGTGTCATAAAGGCCGTCGGCCAGACGGCGGCAGGTGGAGGCGGTGCAGGGGGCCACCACCATCAGATCAAAACTCTTTTCGGGGCCGAATCGCTCGGCCTCTTCCAGTTTGCAGACAGGGGGGCAGCCGCAGATCATCTCGGCGCGCAAAAGGTGTCGGTCGGGGGAACCGAATCTGGTGTTGCAGGTTTGAGAGGCAAACGAGAAGATGGGGGTCACCTGATAGCCGGATGCCACCAGTTTTTCCATGGCACAAAAGGCCTTTTCAAAGCAGCAAAAGCTTCCGCAAAGAGCAAAACCGATTCGTTTCATCTCCTCTCCTCCCTTTCTGCCTGTTCGGCGGCCATATGATCGGTGGTTTCCAAAATGATCCGTCCGCCGGTGACCGGCGCCACCTTGCCGGGCAGAGATTGACAGGAGACCAGTTTGATCCCCAGTTTTCTGCAAAGGGCAGGATCGGCGCCGCCCGGGGCAGAGGCCAATTCCAAAATCAAAGCATCCTGCCGCATGGCACGCAGATGACTTTCCGGCAGAATGCGGGCGGGGATGGTGTTGAAGATCAAAGAAAAATCAGAAATATGAGAAAGAAGACGGGGGAGATGGATGGTCTTGTTGCCCATCGCTTCTGCCAGGGTGAGGGCTCCGATGTTGCGGCAGGAAACAGTGACCCGGGGCGAAAGACTTTTCAGAAGGTGAGAAAGGACCATCGCAACCCTTCCATAGCCCAAAACAAGGCAAGGAGCATCTGCCAGGGTGCAGCGAAGTTGTTCCATGGCAATCTGGATGGCCCCTTCGGCGGTGGGAAGGGCGTTGGCTACCGCAAAATCTTCTCTTGTCAGATAATCCTGCAAAAAAATCCCCTTTTGTGCGGCGGTCTTCTTGACCGATTCTTCCACCTTTCCGGCAAAGACAAAGGGGACATCCAAAAGGAGCGGCCAAAGGGCGGAAAGAGGGATAGGGGCACCGGCGAAGGGGGCGAAAAGGAATTCATTATCCCGACTGACGGGAAGGGGCAGGATCACCCGATCACAGGAGGAAAGAACGGCAGGATCCCGGGAGAGAAAGATTCGGTCGGAAAACACCGCGCCCGAGTCAAAACCTGTAACAAACACCCGGTCTCCCCGGGCGGCGGCAAGATTGGCCAGTTCCGCCATACGAAGATCTCCGCCGCAGATGCCGATCACCATAAAAACCCCTCCCTTGTATACTCGTTGTCGGACGCCCTATTTTATGTGATAAGGTGCCTGATTGCCAATGGGTGGAAAAAGTTTTTTCTCTTTGTATAGAATCCGGAAAAAATGCCCAGAATGTTGGCAAAGAGAGAAAGGAGGGACAGATCTTGAAACGGAAAAGACAAGGGTTGATGTTGGCGCTCTGCGGATTGCTTTTTGTAGGGTTGGCGCTGGTGTTTGGGGCGATGAGGCCCTTTGTTTCTCAGGTGGACGGGATCCGGGAGCAGGTGTTGCGACTGCATGTGGTGGCAAACAGCAACGAAAGATTGGATCAGGAATTAAAATTGGCGGCGCGGGATGCCGTTTTGGAAGAAGCACGGGAACTTTTTTCGTCGGCTTTGGATGCCAAGGAAGCCAAAAATATTGCGCTAAAAGAAAAAGAACGGCTGGAAGCGGCGGCCAAAGGGGCGCTGGAAGCGGCAGGTTGTAACGACGAGGTGGAAATCCTGGTCACCGAGATGTTTTTTTCCAAGCGGGTTTATGAAGACGGAACCACGCTGCCGGCCGGGAACTATCAGGCGGTTCGGGTGGTGATCGGAAGCGGCGAGGGAAAAAATTGGTGGTGTCTGCTCTTCCCGAAAATCTGCCTTTCCGCCACTTCTAAGGAAGAGAACAAAACTGCCCTTGGCAGCGTTTTGAACGAAACCCAATGCGATATTTTGACCAACAGCGAAAAGTATCAGGTGCGGCTGTTTCTTTATGATGCGGTGATGGAACTTTATCATCGGCTCTTTGGGGAAGAAAAATAAAATCGGTGGGGCGAAGGCGAAAAAGGGAGGCCTTTGCCCCCTCTTTCTTTTGGAAATTCTGCCCGGCTTCTCTTGCCAGAGTGGGTGTTTTGTGGTATGATAAAAAGGAATATAATTGGTGTAGTATGGCTTCGTTTTTTGCTTGGGGGTGTGTTTTGTGCAGATGTTGGAACTGATTGCAAAGAAAAGGGCCGGTAAGGCGCTGAATGTCGAGGAAATCCGTTTTTTTGTTCGTGGCATTTGTGACGGAACCATTCCCGATGAGCAGACCGCAGCCTTCCTTATGGCCGTTTGCTTTGTTGGAATGGAGCCGGAAGAAACCGCCGCTTTGACAATGGAAATGGCAAACAGTGGCGATGTGATGGATCTTTCTGCCCTGCAGGCCCGCACGGTGGATAAACACTCCACCGGTGGAGTGGGGGATAAGACCACCTTGATTTTAGCACCGATTGTGGCTGCCCTCGGGGGAAAGATGATCAAAATGAGTGGCCGGGGATTGGGACATACCGGCGGCACCATCGACAAACTGGAAGCCATTCCCGGTTTTCAGACCACCCTTTCTGCCAACCGGATGATCGAAATCGGGAAAAAGGTGGGCGCGGTGGTGGTTGGTCAATCGGGTGACCTGGCGCCGGCAGACAAAAAATTATATGCCCTGCGGGACGGCACCGGAACGGTGCAGAGCATTCCGCTGATCGCATCCAGCATTATGAGCAAAAAGATTGCGGCAGGCTGTTCCGATATTCTTTTGGATGTGAAGGTGGGCAGCGGCGCCTTTATGAAAGAAACGTCGGATGCTTTGGAACTGGCCAAAGAGATGGTTGCCATCGGAAGACAGGTCAATCGCAGCGTTTGGGCGATTCTGACCGGAATGGAGCAGCCTTTGGGCAACGCCATCGGCAATGCTTTGGAGGTGAACGAGGCGCTGGAGGTTTTGAAAGGCGGCGGCCCGGAGGATCTTCGTTGTGTGATTTTGGCGTTGGCCACCAGACTTGTTTTGCTCAGCCTGCCGGAACGATACAAACAGGATGAAAAAAGAGCAGAGGCAGATGTGAAACGGGTGCTTTCGGATAATTCAGCCCTGGAAAAATGCAAAGAGATGGTGATCGCCCAGGGAGGAGATCCTTCCTTTGTGACCGAAGGGTTGCCTCTTTCGAATGTGACAACAGCTCTTTTGGCAGAAGAGGATGGCTATCTTTCCTCTCTGGACGGTGAAACATGCGGCTTTGCCTCGGCTCTTCTTGGAGCAGGGCGAATGAAAAAGGGCGAAAGCATCGATCACGGCGCCGGAATTCTTTTGGCGAAAAAGGTGGGTGACCGGGTGAAGAAGGGTGATCTTCTGGCAACCCTTTATGCCTCGGATGAAAAACACCTGGCCGACGGGATGGCCCATCTGCGGCGGGCATATGCCTTTTCCTCCTCCCCTGTGATCCCTGAAAAACTGCTGTTTTACAGTGTCAGCCCCCAAGGGGATGTGCGCGAGATTTGACCGTTTCGGGCAACCCCCATTTGATTTATGAGAACGGAGAAATGATTCATGAGCGAACCTATTGTTGCTGTGGTGGGCCGCCCCAATGTGGGAAAATCCACCCTTTTTAACAAATTGACCGGCAAGCGGATCAGCATTGTGGATGACACTCCCGGTGTGACCCGTGACCGAATTTATGCCAAGGCCGAATGGAACAACCGCGCTTTTATGCTGGTGGATACCGGCGGCATCGAGCCCATAACCGATAACACCCTTTTACTGCAGATGCGTGAGCAGGCGATGCTGGCGGTGGAAAGCGCCGATGTGATCGTTTTGGTGACCGATGTGACAACCGGTGTCACCGCAAATGACGAAGCGGTTGGGGCGCTTTTGCGCAAAAGCGGCAAGCCGGTGATTTTGTGTGTGAACAAGTGTGACTCCCTGGGGGATCCGCCGGCACAGTTTTATGAGTTTTATAATCTGGGGCTGGGGGATCCGGTTGGGGTTTCCTCTGTCCATGGCCACGGCACCGGCGATCTGCTGGATCGGATTTTTGAAGAACTGCAGCAGATCCCCGAAGTGGAACAGGAAGAGGACCGCATCTGTGTGGCGGTGATCGGCAAACCCAATGTGGGCAAATCTTCGCTGATCAACAAACTGACCGGTGAAAACCGCAGCATCGTTTCGGATATGGCCGGCACCACAAGAGATGCCATCGACAGCCCTATCGAGAATAAATACGGCAAATTCCTGCTCATCGACACCGCCGGAATCCGCAGAAAATCCAGAGTGGATGATCCGGTGGAAAAATACAGTGTGCTGCGTTCTTACATGGCGGTGGATCGTTCGGATGTCTGCTTGATTTTGATTGATGCGACGGTGGGCTTCACTGAACAGGATTCCAAGGTGGCAGGTTATGCCCACGAACAGGGAAAGGCCTGTGTGATCGCGGTGAACAAATGGGATGCCGTTGAAAAAGAAACCGGAACGCTGGAACAGTTCCGCAAGAAACTGGAAAATGATTTTTCCTTTATGAGTTATGCGCCGTTTGTTTTCATCAGCGCCAAAACCGGCCAGCGGCTGGATAAGATGTTTGAGATGATGGTGGCGGCGGTGGCAGAAAACAAAAAGCGCATCCCCACCGGGCAACTCAATGACCTGTTGGCCGATGCCACCACAAGAGTGCAGCCCCCCACCGATAAGGGCCGCCGTTTGAAAATTTATTATATGACTCAGGCGGCAACGGCACCCCCCACCTTTGTTTTGTTCTGCAATCGGGCGGATCTGTTCCATTATTCTTATCAGCGTTATATTGAAAATCGCATTCGTGAGGTGTTCGGTTTTGTGGGAACTCCCATCCGGATGCAGATCCGGGAACGGAGCGAGGATTGAGCCATTTTCAGAAAGGAGCAGCAGAATGATCGGTTGGCATATTTTGGCATATCTTTCCATCTGTGTGGTTGCCTATTTGCTGGGCAGCATTTCCAGCGCCGTGATCGTTTCGCGCAAACTTTTTCATCAGGATATTCGGGAATACGGCAGCGGCAACGCCGGCTTGACCAACACCCTGCGGGTTTATGGCGGCAAGGCGGCTCTTCTCACCCTCATCGGGGATATGGCCAAGGCGGCAGGCGGCGTTTGGTTTGCCAAGGGCTTGATGCATTTTGCCTTTGGATACACCCCTGAAGACCCGGCTTATCTTTGGGCCGGCTGTCTGGGTGCCTATTTTGTGATCGCAGGCCACATCAAGCCTATTTGGTTTGAATTTCGAGGCGGCAAAGGGGTTTTGACCACCGTTGCCTCCTGGTTGTTTATTGATTGGCGGATTGCTGTTATCTGTTTTGTTTTGTTTGTGATTGTGGTGAGCACCACAAAGTATGTTTCCCTCGGCTCTGTGTTGGGGATGGTTTGCTTTTTTGTCTGCACGCTGATTTTCGGGTTGCTGGGGGCATATGCTTCCCTTTGGCCGCCGCTGATTTTTTCAGCGGTGATTTCCTCCACCAGCATTTTTATGCACCGTTCCAACATTGTGCGATTGATCAATGGGACGGAAAACAAACTGGGCCAGCGGAGCAAGGAAAAGGCAGAGATGTGATAAAACAGGGGGGAGAGAGATGAAACCCATCGGCGGCGGTTGGGATGAGGCACTGAAAGAGACCTTTGAAAGCGAAAATTATCTGCAACTGCGGGAATTTTTGAAATCGGAATATCGCAGCCGGGTGATCTTTCCGCCCATGGAAGATATTTATGCCGCCCTCCGCGCCACCCCACTTCATGAGGTTCGGGTGGTCATTTTGGGGCAGGATCCTTATCACGAACCGGGGCAGGCCCACGGGCTTTCTTTCAGTGTGAAAAAGGGTTGTCCGGTTCCCCCGTCTTTGCAAAATATCTATCAAGAATTGATTCAGGAAGGATTTCTTTCCAAAGCCCCTGAAAGCGGCGATCTGCAAAAATGGGCCGGCCAAGGAGTGCTTTTGCTCAATGCGGTTTTGACGGTGCGCTGCCACGCAGCCAATTCCCATAAGGGAAAGGGCTGGGAAGAGGTGACAGACGCCATCATCCGCGTGGTGAATAAAACCGATCAGCCGGTGGTCTTTTTGCTTTGGGGAGCCAATGCCGGTGCCAAAAAACAGTTGCTGAACAATCCAAAGCATCTGGTGTTGCAGGCGCCCCATCCCAGTCCCCTTTCTGCCTATCGGGGATTTTTCGGATGCGGTCATTTTCGAAAAGCAAACGATTTTCTGTCGGCCAGCGGCGTTGCTCCCATTCGCTGGGAGGAAGCAGGCCTTTGAGCGAACAGGAAAGGAAAGGTGGGAATTTCGCGGTGCAGGAGGAATCTTTGATCCGGCTTCCTTTGGTGTTGCAGCAGGTGTTGAATCGATTGCACCGGGCGGGATTTTCTGCTTATGCGGTGGGCGGATGTGTGCGGGATTCTCTTTTGGGAAGAATCCCCAAGGATTGGGATGTGACCACCTCGGCCAAACCGGAAGAGGTGGCGGCTGTTTTTTCCGATGCCAAAGTGTTGCCCACCGGCATTCGTCACGGCACCGTTACCCTTTTGACCGACGAAATGCCCATTGAGATCACCACCTTTCGTTCAGAGGGCAGTTATTCCGACCACAGACGACCGGATGAGGTGACCTTTTTGGAAAAGCCGGACCAAGACCTTGCCAGACGGGATTTCACCATCAATGCGATGGCTTATCATAGTGAAGAGGGGCTTTTGGATCTCTTTGGCGGCAGAGCGCATCTGAAACAAAAGATCGTCTGCTGTGTGGGGGATCCTATTGCTCGATTTCGGGAGGATGCCCTTCGGATTTTGCGGGCCATGCGGTTTGCATCGGAACTGGATTTTACCATCGAAGAAAAAACGGCAAAGGCAATGACAGAATGTCGGAATCTTTTGTCTGCCATTTCTCCCGAACGGATTTACGCCGAGTTGGTGAAACTTTTGTGCGGTGTGGGGGCAGGAAGAGTGCTTTCTTTGTATGGGGAAGTTTTGCTCCCGGTGTTGCCCGAGTTGGAGCCCATGTTTGATTGCAAACAAAACAGCCCTTATCACGATAAAAGCGTTTGGGAACACACCTTATGGGTGATCGACGCTCTGCCAGGGGAAAAGGTTTTGCGGTTGGTGGCGCTTTTTCACGATATGGGCAAGCCGGCTTTGAAAACCACCGATAAAGAGGGAATTGATCATTTCAAGGGCCATCCCGAACAGTCTGCCCATCTGGCTGAACAGATTCTGCGGCGGTTGCGGGCGGATAATGCCACCATCAAAGAGGTCTGCCATCTGGTGCGCTGTCATGATCTTCGTTTTGAAAACACCGATGCTTCCTGTCGGAAATTGTTGCATCGACTGGGGAAGGAGCATTTTTCGGATTATCTGACCTTCCGCCGGGCAGACACGTTCGGCCAGAGTGACCGTTTTCGTGCAGCTTCCAATCAGGCGTTGGATTTGCTGGAAGAGCGGGGAAAAAGGCTGTTGGCAGAAGAGGATTGTTTTTCTCTTCGGGATCTGAAACTGAAGGGAGAGGATCTTCTTTCTTTGGGCTTTGAGGGCGAAGAGATCGGTCGGATGCTGGCAAACCTTTTGGATCAGGTGTTGGATGGAAGATTGAAAAACCAAAAAGAAACCCTGTTGGCCGCGGCAAAAGAGCAGGTGAAAAGGAAATAAAATATATAAAAAGTTATATGTTCGAAAAATATAACAAACAGGAGGACGGGCGGGGATGAAAATGACCAAGAAACAAAAACAAAAGCTGACCAAACTGGTGTTGTCGGTTGTGGTCTTGCTGGTTGGGTTGCTCGTCTATCGGTTGGTTGACCCCAGCGGATTTCAGGAGCGTTGGAACGAATGGTTTGGGATCGAAGAAGGCAGTCTGGAATCTGTCAGCGTTGCAGATAACGGCAATTTTTCGGTACATATGATTGATGTGGGAATCGGCGATGCTCTGCTGGTTCAGTGTGACGGAAAGAATATGCTGATCGATGCGGCGGAAAATGATGCCGGTGATCGGGTGTTTTCCTATCTTTCTTCTCAGGGTGTGAAAAAATTGGATATTGCGGTGGGAACCCATGCCCACTCGGATCACATCGGCGGTCTTGACACGGTGCTTTCCAAAATTCCCTGTGATCGGGTCTATTTGAGCGATATGGCCGAAGAGGCAACCCCCACCACCAAAACCTATCTGGATCTTTTGACGGTGATCAGCGAAAAGAAGATTCCGGTGACCAAGGCTGAGGCAGGAAAGAGTTTTTATCTGGGCAGCGCAAAGGTGGAAATTCTGGGGCCCAGAGAACTTTATGACGATCTCAATGAAACCAGCATTGTTTTGAAAGTGACCTATGGCAGCACCAAATTTTTGTTTACCGGCGATATGGAATCGGGGGCCGAAAAGGATCTGATTGATGCTGGATGCGATCTTTCTGCGGATGTGCTCAAAGTGGGGCATCACGGTTCCTCCACCTCCACAAGCAAGCGGTTTTTGAATGCGGTATCTCCCTCGATTGCACTCATCAGCGTGGACGAGGATAATGAATACGGCCACCCCCACAGCGAAATTATGAAAAGATTGCAGAACGCGGATGTGGAAATTTACATCACAAGGGATGAGGGGAATATTGTGGTGGTTTCGGATGGCAAAAAAATTGCAGTCCGGACAGAAAAGTAATATGGATATTGGATCCCGTCTGACAAAAGAGACGGGCGAAAATAGAATCAAGGCCCAATGGGAAGGAGTTTGGAAATGATGGAAGAAAAAATCAAGGTGGGAACCGATCGCTTTGCCGAGTTGATCGCTTCTCAGTTAAAACGGGTGCAGGCGATGAAGGATCAAGGGGATTTTATTGATTATGCATCGTTGGATCCGCTTGTGATCGGTATCTGCGGCGGCGACGGCATCGGCCCGGTGATCACGCAGGTGGCAGCCGATGTGTTGAAATTCCTTTTGCAGGATGAGGTGGCAAGCGGCAAGGTGGTCTTCAAAGAGATCACCGGACTGACCATTGAAAACCGAATCGCGCACAACAAGGCCATTCCAGACGATGTGATGGAAGAACTCAAACGCTGCCATGTGATTCTGAAAGGGCCCACCACCACTCCCGATGCCAAAAGCGGAATGCCCAACATCGAAAGCGCCAATGTTGCTATGCGGAAGGCCTTGGATTTGTTTGCCAATGTACGGCCGGTGAAGGTGAAAGAACTGGGCATTGACTGGACCTTCTTCCGGGAAAACACCGAAGGGGCTTATACCCTGGGCTCTTATGGGGTGAATATTGATGAAGATCTGGCATTTGATTTTGTGGTGACCACCACCCAGGGCACCGAGCGGATCGCCCGTCTGGCCTATGAATATGCCAGAAACAACAAAAAAGATCGGGTGAGCATCATCACCAAGGCCAACATCATCAAAACCACCGACGGCAACTTCTTGAACATCTGCCGCAACATCGGCAAGGAATATCCTGAAATCGAAACCAACGATTGGTATATCGATATTACCACCGCCAAATTGATCGATGAAAAGCGGCGGAAAGATTTCCAGGTGTTTATTCTGCCCAACCTTTACGGGGACATCATTACCGACGAGGCGGCCGAGTTCCAGGGTGGTGTCGGCACCGCCGGCAGCGCCAACATCGGCAAGAAATATGCCATGTTTGAAGCCATTCACGGTTCGGCACCCCGAATGATGCAGGAAGGAAGAGGCGATTATGCCGATCCCAATTCCATGCTGCGGGCCACCGTGTTGCTTTTGTCCCACATCGGCCAGCAGGAAAAGGCCGATCGGTTGGAACAGGCGCTGGATCAGCTTTCTTCTTCGGGCGAGATGGTCTTCACCGGCAGAGAGGGCGGCGCAACCGCCAAGGGCTATGCCGAGGCTTTGATGCGCGTGATGGGCGCTTGAAACAGAAATTGTGAACTTTCGGTAGAACAGAAAGGAGCAAATGAGATGAAACAGGAATCGATCAGCATGATGGTGGTGCGGCGTTTGCCCCGTTATTATCGTTTCCTTTCGGATATGGAGGCTATGGGGATCACCAAAATTTCTTCCGGGGAATTGGCCAAACGGATGAACCTGACCGCCTCTCAGATCCGTCAGGATCTCAATTGCTTTGGCGGCTTCGGGCAGCAGGGATATGGTTACCATATCCCCACCCTTCGGGCAAAGATTGGTGAAATTTTGGGCATCGACCGTCCCAGAAAGGCGATTTTGCTGGGGGCAGGCAATATGGGCCGGGCCCTGGCAGGATACACGGCCTTTGAGCGCAAAGGGCTGTATTTGGTGGGGATTTTCGATGCCGATATCAGAAAAGTGGGAGAGAGTTATGGCGGCTTGACGGTGCAGCACATAAACAACCTCACAGAATTTTGCAAAAAGGAAAAACCGGAAGCTGCGGTGATCTGTGTGGGACCGTGGGCGGCACAGGAGATGTGTGGCCAGTTGATAAAACTGGGTATTCGGGGATTCGTGAATTTCAGCCGCTATGACATTTTGGCCGATCATCCCGACGTGATGGTGCAGAATGTCCACATCGGCGACGCCATGCTCACATTGAGTTATCAGATGTGCCGAGCGGAGGAGTTGCCTGAAACATCCCAGTGACCCATCGAAAGTTTGATGATTTTGAAAATTTCCTCTGGCTTTTTGACCAAAAGTCAGAGGATTTTTTTGTGCTATTTTTCAAAGATGAAAAAGGGGAGGTGTCATTTCCTGCTTTTTGACAGCAAACTTGGAAAAAACAGGTGATTGAGAACACAAAAAGAGCCAATCTGAACTCGCCGATTTTGTGGTTCTTTTATAGAATAAAGGCGAGAAGATGTGCCATTTCGGAGGTGTTTTTATGGGCAGAAAAGAAAAAACGGTTGCTTTTTGGCTGGCTTTGCTGCTGGCTGTTCTTTGCCTGCTCTCTGCCTGCGGAAAAGTGGAGGTTGAAAAGAGCGAACCCGTTTCCGAAACGGTGAGTGAGGGGCCGGACAGCGATCGCCCGCTGCCCCAAATGGCCAAAAAGTTTGTCACCGATTCGCCTGCAGAAGGGGATCTTTTGTTGGTACAGAATGGTGTTGCGGCCGCAAAAATTGTGATTCCAAAAGAGGCCACCGACAAAGAGGTGGCCGCCGCCTATGATCTGCAAAATTATGTGAACCGAATGACAAATGTTTTGCTTGAGATCATCACCGACGATGCTGATCTTAGCGAGGGGAATTTTATCCTGATCGGTGCCACAAAGCAAACTCTTTCCTTGGGCGAGGGGAATTATCCCGCCTATCCGGAAGGGGAGGGCTTTGCCCTGCGCCGGGCAGGAAATTATCTGATCCTTTGCGGCAATGACACCGGAAGTTTTCGGGGAACATTCAATGCGGTGACCCGTTTTTTGGAGGAGGCCGGATGCGGTTGGTTCACAAACGACCCCCTTTGGCAGGTGGTGCCGACCCTGTCGTCTTTGGCGGTGGGGCAGGTGGATATGGATCAATCCCCCCGTTTTGAAAGCCGAAGTATGAGCGGCATTTCTTATAACCTGGGATTGAGATGGTATTTGGGCGGCCAGCAAAACACCATTGGCCATGGAATGAGCTGGTTGGTAGGGAGCGGATATTATGATCTGCATCCCGAATGGTATGCCCTTGTGGGGGATTCCAGAGATCCCGGTCGGTTTGAATACTGGCAATTTTGTTATACCGATCCCGATTTGGCGGCTTTTGTGGCCCAAAAAGTGATGAACAATTTTGACGGCAACCCCAATTTGACCAGCTATACGGTGGCGGCCAACGACGGTTGGGACGAGGGCTGGTGTGAGTGCGAAAGATGCCGGGCGGCCGGCAACCAAACCGATCAGCTGCTTGTGTTGGCCAACAATGTGGCAGCCATCACAAGTTTGAAATATCCCGACAGAACAATCAGTATTCTGGCCTATCACAGCACCTTTTTGCCCCCTTTGAAGACCAAGGCACACAAAAACACCGAAGTGATGTTTTGCCTGGAAACCAGCCCCATGGCCGATCTGGCAAAAGGGGAACTGATCCACGAATGTATCCACGGGTTGACCAAAAATGTTTATACCCAATCCTGGAAAGACAGCGTGCAGCAATATATGGATGATACCGGATTGCAGACCAGATCTATTTGGGGTTGGTATTGCATTGCCACCGGGCGGGGAGAATGGGGCCGGGTGCCCTTTGTGCAGGGGAATGTGATCACAAGAAATCTGGATCTCTTTGAAGAGATGGGGATAAAAACAGTCTTTTATGATTGCAACGGCGAACTGGCCGATCTGCGCTGGCCTTTGTTTTATGCCCTTGGCGTTGGGATGTGGGATGACAGTCGGGATGGGGAAACCCTTCTTTATGATGCCTGTCAAAAGCTTTATGGAGCGGCGGCAGAGGAGATGTTCCTCTATTATCGGCATTTGGCCGACGCGGCGGAGTATGGCGAGCAGTTTTACGGAATGACCTGGGTGCCCCCTTATGTGTTGGATATTTACAGTGTCAATGAGCAGGAAATCGACGAGGCGATCCTCGCGGCGAAGGACAAACTGGACCTTTTGACCGAGGAAGAGCGCCAAAGGGTGGAAACCCAGCTGAAATATTGGCTTTATGCCAAGGTCAATCTTTGATTTGATTGTTTTTCATCAACAGAAACGGATAAAATGTTGGTCGGGTGAGAAATTTGCCCCGACAAAGGAGGAATTTTGATGCCCCAACTGCAAAAACGATATGTGACCGGAAATCTCAAAGAGGCAGATCTTTTGCTGGCCAAAGGGGGAAAGGCTGTTGCCTGCATCATTCTTCCTGATATGGCAAAGGAAAAGGAACAAGCCGCGGCAGAGGATCTGAAAACCCATTTGGATGCCATCACCGGCGGAGATTTTGCCATCAAAAAAGAGAGTGAAGCCGACCTGACAACGGGTAATTTCATTTTGGTGGGAGAAACCTTGCAGACAAAGGCCCTTGGAATCGGCCCCTTTACCACCTATCCCGGCGGCGAACAGACGGTTTTGCAGCGGATCGGGAATTTTTTGATCCTTTGCGGCAACGATACCGGGAATTTCAAGGGAACCCAGTTTGCGGTGACCGCTTTTCTCTTGGAAGCGGGATGCGGATTTTATGGCAACGAGGAAATTTGGAATGTGATCCCGTCTTTTTCCGATCTTGGGGTGGAAGAGGGCCTTTGTGCGGTTCACACTCCCAGATTCTTCAGCCGTCAGATCAGCAACGTCGGCAAATTAGGGGAAAGGTGGTTTTTGGGCGGCGAAGAGATGATCACCGGCCACGGTCTGCCCTGGTTTGCGCCCAAATCTGCCTATGAAAGCCATCCGGAATTCTTTGCGCTGGTGGATGGCGAAAGAGATCCCAATCGGTTTGAATATTGGCAGTATTGTTACAGCAACGATCAGCTTGCCCAAACGGTGGCCAAAAACATCGGGGAATACTTTGATAAAACCCCCAATATGGTCTCTTTTCCCTTGCCCGCCAACGACGGTTGGGATAAAAACTGGTGTGAGTGTGATGCGTGCCGCAAACGGGAAAACAAATCGGATGCAATTTTAACCTTGATAAACAAGGTGGCAAAGATTTTGCAAAAAACCCACCCCGACCGTTTTATTTCCATTCTTAGTTATCATTCCACCTTCTTTCCGCCCAATATGGAGGTGGAGCCCAATGTGGAGGTGATGTTCTGCACCGAAACCAGCATGTTCCTGCCTTTGGATGAGGGACACCTGATTCCCACCGGCCCCAATCCCATCACCCAGGTGACCTATACCCAGTCCTGGAAGGATAATTTTTATGAGTATATCCAAAAGGGAAAGGTGGCTCATCCCACCATCTGGTGTTGGTATTGCATCGGCACCGATTTTGCCGATTGGATTGAGGTGCCTTGGGTGCAGGGCAATGTGATCACAAGAAATTTGAAACTTTGGGAAGATGCCGGTGTGACCCGCGTTTTCTTTGATGGCAGCGGCCCCGAAAAGATTCCGGTTCGCTGGCCCCTTTATTATGCCGCCGCCATGGGAATGTGGGATGGCAAAAGGGATGCGGAAAGTGTTCTTTATGAAGCCTGCCATCGGCTCTTTGGCAGGGCGGCAGAGGGGATGTTTCGTTATTATATGGCATTGGCCGAAACGGCGGCGGCCTGCCAATCTTCTGATGCGATCACCTGGCTTCCCCCGGCGGTTTATAAGGTTTATGGAGAGTATGATGCCATCCAGCAGGCGGTGGATGAAGTTTTGCCCCTTTTGGATCAATTGAACGCCAAGGAAAAAGAACGGGTGGAAAATCAGCTTGGCTATTGGGCCAAGACCAAAACCCTGTTATCAGAAACCAAAGAAAATATTTGACAGCGAAGATTTCCTTTTTTAGAAGTTGTTTCAACATAAATGGGGGATGGATGATGAAGCGAACGATGCGTTTGACGGCGTTTTTCCTGGCGCTCCTTTTGAGCGGTATGATGGTTTTGACTGCCTGTGAGCAAAATCCGCCCAAAGAAGAGAAGAGTTCTTCCGAAACATCAAATTACGAGGCGGATGTAGAGAGAGCGTTGCCGGTTCTTGATGAAAAGTTTGTTTCTCAAACACCGGAAACAGACGATTTTTTACTGGTGGAAGAAAAGACAGCCAGGGCCATGATTGTGATTTCCGATCAAAAAGAAGAAAAAGCCGAAAAAGCGGCCTGGGATCTGCAATATCATATTTCCGAAATGACCGGTGTGGTATTGCCCTTAATCAGCGAAAGCGAAATGACCGCAGAAGGCAATTATATTTTGGTGGGGATGACCGAAAAAACCAAAGCGCTGGGCGTCGGCCCCTTTGAGGAATATCCCGGCGAAGAAAAACTGGTGATCAAGCGCAAGGAAAATTATCTCATTCTTTGCGGAAACGATTCGGGCAACTATACCGGCACCCAGTTTGCGGTAAACCGTTTTCTGGAAGAGGCGGGATGCGGTTGGTTTGCTGCCGATCCCCTTTGGCAGGTGATTCCATCCTGTGAAAGCTTGGGCGTGGATGAGGTGGACCTGGAACAGAGCCCGAGATTTTCTTCCCGTCGGCTGAACAGACTGGATGCCAATCTCGTTAGTCGTTGGTATTTGGGCGGCCAGGTGAACCACATCGGCCACGGAGTGCCCGGTTTGATTCCGGTTTCGGTTTATTATGAAGAGCATCCCGAATGGTTTGCCTTGGTGGACGGTTCAAGAGACCCCGGCCGTTTCACCTATTGGCAGTATTGTTATACCAACGAGGAACTGGCCAAAGAGGTGGCCGGGCGGATTATCAGCATTTTTGATGCCAGACCGATGCAGACCAACTATTCCATTGCAGCCAACGACGGCTGGGAAGAAAACTGGTGCGAGTGTGAAAGGTGCGTGGCGGCCGGAAGCGACACCGATGAGCTGCTCATTTTTGCCAACAATGTGGCCAAAATTGTGGGAGAAAAATACCCCGACCGACAGATCAGCATTTTGGCCTATCACACCACCTTTTTCCCGCCGGTGAAAGAAAAGGCGCTGCCCAACGTAGAGGTGATGTTCTGTTTGGAAACCAGTCTGATGCTGCCTTTGGATGAGGGGCATCTGATTCCCACCGGCTTCAACAGCATCACCCACAACACCTATACCCAATCCTGGAAGGACAGCGTTTCCGATTATATCACCAACTCCGAATTGCAGCACAAGGCCATCTGGGGTTGGTATTGCCTCAGCGGCACCAGAGCCGGTTGGGATATGGCTCCTTGGGTGCAGGGAAATGTGACCACAAGAAATCTGGAACTTTTTGAAGCCTATGGGGTGGACGACGTGTTTTACGATGCCCATGGCGACGAAGGGGTCTTGCGTTGGCCTCTTTGGTATCCCACGGCGGTTGGAATGTGGGATGACAGCAGGGATGCGGAAACTCTTCTTTATGATGCCTGCCAAAAACTTTATGGGGCAGCAGCAGAGGATATGTTCCTTTATTATCGCTGCTTGGCAGATGCGGCAGAGCATTGTAAATCCACCTTTACCATGACCTGGGTTGCTCCTTATTTGTTTGAGGTTTATCATCCTTACGAGGATGTCATCAGCAGGCATATCGATGCGGCCTGGGCCAAAGCGGATCAGTTGAGTGAAGAACAACGGGAGCGGGTGAAAAATCAGCGGATGTATTGGGGTGTTACCCGAATGGGGATGTAACAAGAATAGAGGAAAGATCCCTGCCTTTTGACAGGGATCTTTTTTGATGCAAAAACCGACCGGGCAGATGCCCGGTCGGAGAAGGAAAAAGATGAAAATTTTAAGATTCTTCGGGAACGGATTCCGCCAGCGTGAGCGAGATTTTTTCGTTGCCAAAGGCACGGGCCACTTCGATTTCGATGGTCTGTCCAACAAAACAGCGGCTCAGAAAACTTGTGAGATCGGCGGTGGAGGAAATTTCCATCCCGTCAATCGAAACGATTCGGTCGCCGCTGCGAAGGTCGGTTTGAGAGGCGGGGCCATCGGGAAGGACCTTCAAAATATATACTCCGAATTCACTGACGCCATAATAACGGGCTGTAGAAGAATCGTTGATATCCACTGGGGCAATTCCCATATACGGGCGACCTTTCACATATCCGTGTTCGATGAGATCCGCGATGACCGGACGGGCGATGGAGACGGGGATGGCGAAGCCCAAACCTTCCACATCGCTGCCGGAGGATTTGGCGTTGACCACCGCAATCAGGCATCCGTTTCGGTCAAAAAGACCACCGCCCGAATTGCCGGGATTTACTGCCGCATCGGTTTGTAAAAGCTGCATGGTCACCTGATCGATGGTCACCTGGCGATCCAGGGCGCTGATGAACCCGCCGGTTACGGTGCCGCCAAGCTGCCCCAGAGGATTACCGATGGCAACACAGGGATCTCCCACCTGCAAATTGTCGGAGTTTCCGAAAACGGCAGCGGTCAGATTTTCGGCTTCGATCTTGATCACGGCAATATCGGTTTGCACGTCGGTGCCCACCAAAACGGCGTTGTATTCCTTGCCGTCTGTGGTGCGGACAGTGACGGTGGTGGCGCCGCTGATCACGTGATTATTGGTGACGATATAACCGTCCGACGAGATAATTACACCGCTGCCGGCCCCTTCCTGCACATATTGCTGCATAAAACTGCCGGTGACAAGCTGTTCGGTGGTGATCTCAACCACGCTGGGAGAGGCGATTTTTGCCACCGCAGCCACATCCATGGCAGCCGCAGGGCCATCGCTGCTGAGGGGAGGATTGCTCTGTTGGAGAATCACCTGACCGCCCTGCAAAGCCTGTTGCAGATAATAATATCCGCCCCCTGCCAGAAGAAGAGAAAAGATCAAAGAAATCGAGATGCAGAGGAAAACCGCTTTTCCGGTGCTGAGAGGCTTTTTTTCTTTCTTTTTGTTTTTGGATTCCGTTTTCTCCCGGGATTCTGTTCCACTCACCGAATAAACCGGTTGCGGAGCGATGGGAGTTTCCCGGAGATCGGATTTTCCAAACTGCCAACCGCCGGAATAGGGGAGCATTTGATCGGGGGAGGCAGCCGGGGAATCGGTCAACGAAACTTCATAAGAGGCTTTCTCGGGAAGAGGCGCTGTTTGGGCTTTGTTTTCCAAATCGGGCGCGGCCATTTCAGAGATGGGATTTTTTTCAAATTCAGACATGAGGAAACACTCCTTTGCGGCCGGAATCAAAAAAGCAGGCGCATCTCTTCGGCCGAAAAGAGGAGCGCAGGATCAGTATAAAAAGAAAATATGAAAGCAGTATGAATTTGGAATGAAAAGAGTTTGAAATGAAAAAACAGCTTAAAATTTGAAGGAAAAAATGCAAAAATTTCAGGCCGAAAAAGAAGGAAGATTACAGATTGTATAGCCAAAAAGGGGGAAATTCACTCCTTTTCCTGCAAGTTCATTATACCCTTTGTTGAGAAAAAATTCCCCAATGATGTGGAAAACTCGGTGGAAAATGTGAAAAAACCGCTTGGAATACCCATTTTCCGGATTTATCCTGATGTGGAAAAAAGCGCCTTCATCCGCTGCTGATGTTGGGCAGAAAATGAGACGCTTTTTTTCATTTTTTGTAAAATTTTGTCATCCTCTGGGTGGTTTTGCCGTCAAAAACCAGGTGGCCCGTTCGTTGGCATCCCGGGAATTTTTCCAATCTCCGCCCCGATTGCGATAGTCGAACATTTTGGTGAAATGGGTCACATCCTCGCAAAGGGGATCCAGGGTTTTTTTGCAAAGGGCCTGAGCGGCCTTGATCTCAGCGGCGGCCTCTTTCTTGGGGCGGGTTGCGATTTTGGCCATCAACATCCGATAATGAGGCAGGCAGAGATGTTCCTGTTTGGCAAAAAGGGCTCTGAAATCGGCATCCCGTTCAAACATCACCAAGGTGTTGCTCATGATCTGATCAAAGGCTTTGTCGATGCGGTTGCAAACATAGCAGGTCTGTTCTGCGCTCTTTGCCGCCTTTTTCACAGGAGAAGAAAAAATCGAGCCGGACAAAAGTTCTTTTTGCAGGTGTTCCAAATGGGATTGCATCAAAAGGGCAAAGGGCAGTTTGTTGTTTCGCTGCAGCATCAAAGAGAGATGATCGTTGCAAAAGCCCATGCGGTTGGTTTCCTGGCGGATGCTGGGCTCCATCATAGCGGCACCCAAAATATAATCCACACAGCGATCTTCCAACATGCTGTGCAATCGGCAGAAGGGGCAGCCTTCCATGGGCTCAAAAATCTCCTGAACCGGTATGGTGTAAAGGGAGGGTTCCATCTGTGCGTCACTCCTTTTGAACGTTTTTATAAAGATACCACATTTTCGGCTTGATTTCAAGAGCGGCAATGGGCGGAAGGATTGGATGGCTTTGAAAAGATTTTGTCTGCAGATAGGCAAAAAGATCAGAATGTGGTATAATGGAAAAAACTGATTTCAAGCGAGAAAGACAGACTTTTGTCCCGAAAATGGGACAAAGAATGTGATAGAGTAGAAGAAACAAAGAAAAGAGGGTGAGAGGATGCTGCAACTGGTGATCGGCCGCAGCGGAAGCGGAAAAACAGAAACCCTGCGCCGACAGATGGCAGAAGATTTGGCGGCAGGAAAAGACGTGGTCTTTTTGGTGCCCGAGCAGTTTTCCTTTGAAAGTGAATGCAATCTGGCATCCCAGTTGGCAGGGCCGGATTTTTTCCGTTTGCAGGTGCTTTCTTTCACCCGGTTGGCTACAAGAATTTTTGAAGCAGCCGGCAAAAGTCCCCGCTTTTTGGATGCAGGGGGAAAGGCGCTGCTGGCGGCCAGAGCGGCGATGACGGTGCAGGATCTTTTGCAGGTTTATCAAAAGGCGGCAACCGCCCCCGGTTTTGCGGAGCAGCTTTTGGCGTTTTTTGACGAGGCTTCCGCCTGTGCGGTGACCCCTTGCAACTGGAAGAGGCGGCAAGCAAACTGCCCAAGGGAATGGGAATGCGCCTTTCGGACTTGGCGGCCCTTTATGCTTCTTATGAGCAGTTGATCGAAGAGGGCGTGATGGATCCGGCAGACTGTTTGATCCGTGCTTCTGAGGCGGCAGAATCGGAAAACTTTTTTGCCGGCAGCGTTTTTTATCTGGATGGCTTTGATCGGTTTTCCAAAGCACAGAGTCAACTTTTGTCGGTGATGCTGTGTCAGGCAGAAAAGGTGGTTGTTGCGCTGACTTCCGATGGATTACGGGATAAAAGCGGTGGATTTGGCCTTTTTTCGGAAAATCATAAAACCCTGCAGGATCTGCTTTCTCTGGCAAGAGGATGCGGTGCGGATGTGGCTGCGCCCGTTTTCCTGCAAAAAAACCTGCGGGCGAAAAACGATGCCCTTTTGGCACTGGAAGAGGGCTTTTTATCGGAAGAGAAGCCGGAAAAGGTTTCTTGCGAAAAACGAGTGCGGATTTTGGCCTGCGACAATGTTTATCAGGAGGTGGAAACCGTCTGCGCTTTGATTTTGGAAGCGGTTCGAAAAGAGGCGGTTCGCTTCCGAGATGTGGTGGTCATCACCCGATCTTTGGAAGAAAATGCCGATCTTTTTGCCCACACCTTTGCAAAATATCAGATTCCCCTCTTTTTGGATCAAAGAGAGTCGGTGGCAAACAAGCCGCTGGCGGTGTTTTTGCGCGCCCTTTTGGATGTCTTGCGCTATGGTTTTCAAACCGAAGATCTTTTGCGCTATGTCAAAACCGGCGCCACCGGTCTGGATGACGAAACCATCAGCCAATTGGAAAATTATGCCTATATCTGGCAGATCGACCGCGGCCGTTGGAAAAAGCCCTTTCTCTCTCCGCCCAGTGGGATGAAAGGGGAAATGAGTAGCCGGGATCGAGTGGAACTGGCTCATTTGGAATCGGTCAGAAAAGGGCTGATTGGGCCGCTTTTGCATCTGCAAGATGATTTGAAACAGGCAGACGGCAGAACTTTTGCCGCAAAAATATGGGAATTTTTGGAAAAAGAAGAGGTCCAGCGGCATCTGGAAGAACATTATACAAAAGAGATGGGGAACGAGCCCGATTTGCTGGAAGAAAGCCGTCGAGTTTATGCCTGTCTGGCAGCGGTGTTTGATCAGTTTGTGGCCCATTTTGGAAACGAATCCATGGATCTGCCCACTTTTATCCGTCTTTATGATCTGCAAATCGCCCAATACACCTTGGGGGAAGTGCCAAACACCTTGGACAGCGTTCTTTTGGGGACCGCCGACCGCATAAGAACCGACAACCGAAAAATCTGTTTTGTCAGCGGGTTTACACACGGAAGCTGGCCGTTGGAGGGGGAAAACAGAAGTTTGGTGACCCCAAAAGATCGCCGCGCTTTGCTGGAATGCGAGATTGATTTGGGCGGATTGGAAGAATCCATGGCCATCCGCGAGGATCTGGTGGCTTATACCGCCTTGACCGCTGCTTCGGAAAAGGTGATTATTACCTATGCCGGAACAGACAGAAATTATGCCCCCTTGCAGCCCAGCCGATATCTGCAAAATGTGAAGGAGATTTTTTGGGATCTGGAAGAAGAAAAGGCTTCGGCGCTGGATCCTGTTTTGTTTGTTTGCAACAAAGAAACCCTTCGCACCCAGGCTTCGGCCCATTTTGGCCGGGGAACAAAAGAAGAGGCTACCTTGTTTGGTGCCTTGAAAAGAATAGATCCTGCTGCCGCAGAGGCCTTGGAGGAGGCGTCTCTTCCGAAAATTTGGAAATTGGAAGATCAGGAGGCGGCCAAAACCCTTTATGGCAGTCCGGTGAAACTCAGTGCCTCTCGGGTGGATCGGTTTTACGGTTGTAAATTTTCTTATTTTTTGGAATATGCCCTCTTTTTGAAAGAGCGCCGCAAGGCAGAGATCGCTCCGCTGGAGGCCGGAAATCTCATTCACAGCGTGTTGGAAGATGCTGTTCGGGAATTTGGCGGCGATGGGCTGATCGCCCTTTCCGAAGCCGAAATCAAGGCCTTTTGCAAGGAAAAGGTCTATGCCTTTGCCAAAGAGAATTTTTGTGATATTGAAAGCCTTTCTGCTCGGCAAAAGGCGAAACTGACCCGAATTTCGTCCACGCTGGCGTTGATGATTCGTCGGTTGGCGTTGGAATTTGAACAGTCGGAATTTGTTCCTGTGGATCCGGAACTTCCCATGGGCGACGAAAGGGAAGGATTACCTGCCTTCACCCTTTGCACTCCAAGCGGCAACGAGATTTCGGTAGTGGGTAAGATCGACCGGGTGGATGTGATGGAAAAGAAGGGGGTCAAATATATCCGGGTGGTGGATTATAAATCGGGCACCAAGGATTTCGCCCTGCGGGATGTCTATTACGGTTTGAATCTGCAGATGCTTTTGTATCTCTTTTCCATCTGGCGGGACGGAGAAACGCGTTACGGCAACCGAATCCCTGCCGGTATTCTTTATTTCCCTGCCCGACCCGAATGGAAAGAGGGGAGCGAAACCCTTTCGGATGAGCAGGTGATCCGTCAGTTCCCCATGCAGGGAATTGTGTTACAGGATGAGGCGGTGCTTTCCGGGATGGATCCCACAGGAAAAGGACTGTTTATTCCTGCTGCCTGCAAAAAAAACGGCGGCTATTCCAAGGAAGAAACGCTGGCAACCTTGCAGGAACTCGGGGCCATCAGAGCCCATGTGGAAAAGGCCCTTTGCGAAATGGCAGATCAATTGATGCAGGGTCGGATCGAGGCGCTGCCCCGGGTGACCAAAAAGAGCTGTCGGTGCGATTATTGCGCCTATCAAGCTATCTGCCAAAACGAGATGGCAGAAAAAACGCTGACCATGAGCGAGCCGGATAAAGATGCTTTTTATCGGTTGCTTCAAGCAGAAGAGTCCCATCAAAAACCGATGATGAACGGAGAAGAGGTGAGCAGCCCGTGGCAGTGAGAAACTGGACCGAACAACAAAAGGATGCCATTTATGCCGGGGGCGGCAATCTGTTGGTTTCGGCGGCCGCAGGAAGCGGAAAAACCGCCGTTTTGACCCAGCGGGTGTTGGAAAAGCTGATTGATCCCATCGCTCCCACCTCCATCGACCGCATTTTGGCCTGCACCTTTTCAAACGATGCGGCAAACGAGATGCGCGAGCGCATTTCCGCCGCCCTTTCCGCCCGGATTTTGCAGCATCCCCAGGATCATTTTCTTCGCCGTCAGCAGGTTCTTTTGCCTACCGCGCAGATCGGCACCGTCCATTCTTTTTGCCTGAAACTGATGCGGGAGCATTTTCATCTCACCGGGCTGGATCCCACCTTTCGGGTGGCAGATGGGATGGAACAGAGCAGTTTGTTTTCTCTTGCCCTGGATGAGGCGCTGGAAGCGGCCTTTGCGGCGGATGAATCGGGAAATTTTTCCCGTCTTGCGGCCTCTTTGGGAAAAGGGGCGGATGACAAGGCCCTCTCGGAATTGGTGGAGCGGCTTTATCGGCTTTTGATGAGCTGCCCCTGGCCGGAAGAATGGTTGGAGGAGAAACTTTCCCTTTACACCGATTCCCGATCGGCGGAAGATTCTGTGATCTGGCAGACGGTGTTTTCGTTGGCGGAATCGGATTTTGTTTTTCTGGAAACGGAATATGAATCTTTGCTTGATGAGATCGCTACCTATGAAGATCTGATGCAAAAGGGCTATCACGAGCCGTTTGTGGCGGATCTTGCGGCGACAAAAAGGGTTCTTTTGGCCATCCAAAACAAGGATGCCGAGGCTTTTTATGCGGCGTTGCAGGAATATACCCATCCGCGGTTGGTGACGGTGAGAAATCTGTTGCCTGAAGTCAGAGAAAATTGCAAAGACAGACGGGATGAACTGAAAAAGATCTATCAAAATTGGAAAAACATTGTGGTACAAAGCCCGGAGGAATATCGGGCTCAGATGTTACTGGATTCGGATGGTGTCCGGAGGCTGTTTGATGTGGTCAAGGATCTGGCCGACCGATATGCCGAAAAGAAAAAAGAACGGCAGTTGGTGGATTTTAACGATTTGGAACACGGTGCTTTGGCCCTTTTGACAGAAAAAAGGCCGGACGGCAGCCATCAGCCTTCCTCTTTGGCCAAACAGATTGCCGCCGGGTATGATGAGATTTTGCTGGATGAATATCAGGATATCAATGGGGTGCAGGAGGCCATCTTCCGCGCCGTTTCCAAAAAGGATCAAAACCGCTTTATGGTGGGGGATATGAAACAGGGGATCTATCGATTCCGTTTGGCAGACCCTTCTTTGTTTGCCGAAAAGAAAGAGCGCTATACCCCCTATGCCCCGGGAAGCGCATTCCCTGCCAAGATTATTTTGGGCAAGAATTTCCGTTCCAGAAAAGAGATCACCGATTTTATCAACCGGATTTTTTCGGCGATTATGACCCGAGAAAACGGGGGATTGGATTATGGGGAAGAGGATGCCCTTGTTCCCGCCGCCGATTATCCCGAAAAAGACGAAGAGATGGTTTCCTGTTTCTTTTTGGAAACGAAGGAGCACTCGGCAACAGAGGTGCAGGCGGAATTTATTGCCGCTAAAATTGAAAAAATGCTGGAAAAGGGCATCGAGGTTTATGACCGGGGGGTGTATCGCCCCTGCCGTCCTTCGGATTTTGCCATTCTGCTGCGTTCGGTAAAAAACAAGGCCTCGGTCTATCTCAAAGAGTTGGCTAAAAGAGGGATTGGTGCCATTGCCGACAGCGGCGATGCCTTTTTTGAAACCAAAGAGATCTCCTTCCTCTTTTCTCTGTTGCAGGCCATTGACAATCCCCTTTTGGATCTGCCCTTGGCCGCAGCCATGACCGGCCCGGTCTTCCATTTCACCGCCACCCAGTTGGCGCAGATTACCGCCTGGGATAAAAAGGAAACCGGTAGTGTGAGAGGGCTTTATGTCCGTTTGAATGCCTTTGCCGCGTCCGGCGATAAGAAGGATTTGCAGGAAAAGGTGAAAGAATTTTTAAGCCGTCTGCGTTTTTGGCGGTTGCAGGCTTCCTGTTTGACCGCCCAGGAGATGATTCGCCGCATTTTGGAAGAAACCGATTTGGAAAACCTTTTGGCGGTGATGAGCGGCGGGGCCGAACGGGTGGCAAGGGTTCGTCAGCTTTTGAGCCTGGCTGCCGCAAGAGAAAACGGGGGCTATTTGGGGCTTTCCGGGTTTGTGCGGCTTTTGGCCGATTGGCAGGAAAAAGAGATCAAGCCCGAAACCGCCCTTTCCTTTGGCAACGAAAGTTGTGTCCGGATTTTGAGCATCCATAAATCCAAAGGGTTGGAGTTCCCTATTGTTTTCCTTGCGGATCTGCAAAAGAAATTCAATATGCAGGATTCCAACAAAAACGCGCTGGTACACGAAAAACTGGGGGTCTGCCTGAAGGGGCGCATTCCGGAAATTCATCGGGAATATGACACACTGCCCCATAAAATGGCCGCCCGTTTGATGCGCTCGGAAGAGAGAAGCGAGGAAATTCGGGTGCTTTATGTGGCGCTGACCCGTGCCAAAGAGCGTTTATATTTGGTGGCGGCAGGGAAGGATCTGGAAAAAGAGGTGCAAAACCGGCAGGACGCCGCCCGTCTGTTTTATCCGGATCTGCGGCATACGGTTGCCGCTTGTTATGATCCCTTGAGTTTGTTTTGTACCGCCATGGCGGAGGAACCGGATCTGACCGGAGCGCAGAAGCAAAAGGGGTTCACGGTCTTCTTTTATGAAGAAGGTGTGCTATCCGATATAAAGGATGTGAAAAATGAGCCTAAAAAGCTACCGACTTTTGAACCCGATCCTGCAGAGGAGGAGCAAATCCGCTTGCAGATGGAATTTGTCTATCCTCATCTGACGGCGGTGAGTACGCCGGCCAAGCGAAGCGTTTCTCAACTGAAAAAGGAAGCGGCGGGCGAAAAACTGGAATCTTATCCGGTGGACGCAAAACTGCCCCGTCCCGGCTTTTTGAGTGAAGAAAAGATCTCTGCCGCCGCAAGGGGAACCATGGCCCATCTGGTGTTGGAAAAGATCGATTTTGCCGCCGCAAGAGCCGATTTGGAAAAAGAATTGCAGCGCCTTACCCGGCGGGGAATTTTGACCGAAAAGGAAATTTCGGCCGTTCCGCGAGCCAACCTTGCCGCCTTTTTCGGCAGCGATTTGGTGGGACGGATGATCAAGGGAAAAATTTATAAAGAGCAGCGATTGCTCTTTCGGCTGCCCCTTTCTTTGGTGGATTTTGAAACCGATTCCAAAGAAGAGATGGTGCTGCAGGGGGTTGCCGACTGTGTTTTT